>CAMQPJ010000068.1 GCA_947003675.1 uncultured Collinsella sp.
GAAGCGCCGTGGCCACAGTCGACGGCAACAACCAGTCCGTCGAGCTTAAGGCCGTCGAGCGTGCTGATGGCATGATCGACATAGGCCTTGCGGGCGTCCTTCATCTTGATGATGTGACCCACACCGGCGCCGGTCGGCAGCGTGTCGGCAGCCATGGCCTCCTCGGACATGACCCAGGCGCTGATCTCTTCCTCGACAGCATCGGGAAGCTTCATGCCCTTGCGGCTAAAGAACTTGATGCCGTTGAACTCCGGCGGATTGTGCGAAGCGGAGATGACGATGCCGCCATCGAGCTCGTTTTGAACAGTGAGCAGCGCCACGGCGGGCGTGGGGATAACGCCGCAGCAGTGCGGGCGGCCGCCCTCGGCCATAATGCCGGCGGTCAGCGCGCTCTCGAGCATGGTACCCGAAAGACGCGTGTCGCGGCCGATGCAGATGTCCGGGCCAAGGAACTTGGTCGCCGCGCGGCCCAGGCGAAATGCGAGGTCGCACGAAAGATCGGCGTTGGCGACACCACGGACGCCATCGGTACCGAAGATGTTCTGGGGCATAGGATCGCTCCTTCCCAAGTGGGCAAAACGCAGTCGCCCACCCTAGTCGAAAAAGAAAAGCGGGACCCGCCGAGCAATCGGCAGGCCCCGCTTGTACATTGTATCTCGTAAGGAGATAAAACCTTAGCGCTTGGAGAACTGGGGAGCGCGGCGGGCCTTCTTGAGGCCGTACTTCTTGCGCTCGACCACGCGAGCATCGCGCGTAAGGAAACCGGCCTTCTTGAGGTCAGCACGGTAGTCGCCAGCGTTCAGAAGAGCGCGAGCGATGCCCAGGCGCAGAGCGCCGGACTGACCGGAGATGCCGCCGCCATCGCACAGAGCGATAACGTCGAACTGACCGGCGGTGTCGGTCACCTTGAAGGGAGCAAGGGCGTTCTCAACGAGCTGATGACGGCCGAAATACTGCTCGGCGTCACGCTTGTTGATGGTCACCTTGCCGGTGCCGGGGACGAGACGGACGCGGGCGACGGCGTTCTTACGACGGCCGGTACCCTGGTAGACAACGGTGTTCTCAGCCATCTTTAAGCCTCCAGCTCAATCTTCGTGGGGTTCTGGGCAGCGTGCGGATGCTCGGCACCAGCGTAGACCTTAAGCTTGGTCATCTGGGCACGGCCGAGGGTGGTCTTGGGCAGCATGCCGCGAACGGCGCGCTCGATGACCTTCTCCGGGTGCTTCTCCATAGCCTGGCGGAAGCTCTCAGCCTTGAGGCCGCCGTTGTAGCCGCTGTGGCGATAATAGGTCTTCGTGTCGGCCTTGTTACCGGTAAGCTGGACCTTATCGGCGTTGATGACGACAACGAAGTCGCCGCAGTCGCTGTTGGGCGTGAACTGGGGCTTGTTCTTACCGCGCAGGATCATTGCGATCTGGGTGGCAAGACGGCCCAGGACAGCACCATCGGCGTCGACGAGAACCCAGTTGCGCTGGACCTCGCCCTGCTTGGCGTAGTGAGTCGATTTCGAAATCACTTAGACTCCTCCATGTACAGTACGTGTTGTTACAGAGATTCACGGGGCTCTGCAAGTAACCCGTCCATATTACCCCGCTCGCCGTACGAGTCAACAGGTATTTTGGCTCCGACCAGAGTTTCTGCACATGTCATCCACGAGCCGTGATTTTCCAGCTCTTTAGCTGTTGCCATTTTTTGAGGGTTCGCCGTCGTTAGCGCTCAACGAACTCTTGGATTTCCGCGAGCAGACGCTTTGCCTCCTGACGGCCCTGGATATACAGGTCCAAAAGCTTTGCCGAATCGTGCTCGACATGGCCGACCTCGACCGGCTTTTGCGGAGCGACGACCAACGCACGGCCCTCGCGCTCATACTTCCACAGGTGCATGCGCTGGATGTTGTAACGGTCGTGGCGCGTCTCGATAGCCTCGAGCAGATAGGGGTAGTCGGCATAGCGGGCGCGCGCGGCAGGCATAAACTCGTAGGGCTTTTTCTCGTACGAGCGGTCCTGCGTGGCAATGACAACCGCGCGATCGAAGCCCGCCTCCTCCAGCACGTGCTCGATAGGAACCGAATCGGCCACACCGCCGTCGACGTATTTGTGCCCGTCAATCTCGACCGGCGGCGTCACCAGCGGCAGCGACGTCGATGCGCGCACAGCGTCGAGATCGAGCACGGCGCTTTTGACCGGCAGGTACGCGGCGGTTCCAAAAAGCATGTCCGTCGCGACGGCGTACATCTCGATGGGGCTCGCGTCGAACGTCTCGTTGTCAAAGGGGTCCAGGCGGTCCTGGACATCGTTGAAGATAAAGTCGTAACCCACAATAGAGCCCGTGGACGCAAACGATGCGGCGCCCATGAAGCGACTGTCGTTGCAGAAAGCCAGGTTGATGCGGTTGGCACGGCCGATCTGGTGCGACTTATAGTTCACGCCGTTGAGGGCGCCGGCCGAGACGCCGTACACCGCCGGGATTTCGACACCAGCCTCCATGAGGACGTCGAGCACGCCTGCGGTAAATTGCCCGCGAAAGCTACCGCCCTCCAGGACGAGCGCGACCTTGCCGGCGTTCTTTGCCTTATCTTCTGCAGTCATGTTGACCTCCTGCGATTGCGTTTTGGCTTTCTTCTACCCAGTTTTGGGATGGTGAGAGCGCAGGTTTTTCGAGGCGGCAGGTGAAGCGGAAAGTGTGTCCCGTTCTCAGAGCAAATTCCGGGTCTCATTTTCCGCTGAGCCCACCATCAGGAAAATGAATCCCATTCCGAGCTTAGATTCCGGGATGCGCTTTCCGCTTGAGCTGCCATTGGGAAAGCATGTCCCACTCTACGGCGGGATTCCGGGTCGCAGTTTCCGCTTGAGGCGCCATCCGGAAACTACGTCCCAGTCTGAGCGCGGATTCCGGGACACGCTTTCCGCCTGGGCCTCCATTGGGAAAGCGCGTCCCGGTCTGCGTTGCCAAGGCGTTTTCTTTACGCTCGCGCCCTGCATAGAGTTCGATTCTCCGCGGGTAGAGATGACGTTGGCGCGGGGGCATTGTCGGCTGTCATCCGATCGACATCGCATCTGTTTTGGGCTGAGGCATTGCGCGGAGAATCCGCGTATTTACTTCGCAAATCCGCACCGGCTTCGGCCGCCTGCCGGCGTCCTCGCCCGCGGGCTAAAAACGCTTACGCGTTTTCTTTACGCCCGCGCCCTGCATAGAGTTCGATTCTCCGCGGTACGGACAATAAATAAAAAGGCAGGTAGATATAAGTATCTACCTGCCTGTTACTTATGGTGGAGGCGCGGAGAATCGAACTCCGGTCCACGAAAGCCCCCTGATTGGCATCTCCAAGCTCAGTCGCTGATTTTGTCTCGGACGCTTTGCGCGCAGCGACACGCTCGCGGCGTCCTAACCGGTTCGGTCTTAGCCTGCGCCATACCGATTACGTGCGCAGGAGCATTCCCCTAAAATGACGTCGCGCCGGTGTCGGGGAAATCACCGGGTTGACGCGCCGCTATAAACTAAGCAGCGAGAGCCATAGGCTCAAAAGAAGAGTTGTTGTCAATTCAATTTGACGGTACCCCTGTTTAACGAGGCAAGGAGACCTCGGCTTGCTTCCTCTCTCAGAGCTATCGTGTCGAAACCAGTCGCCCCCGAATGTCGGGAAAGTCTGGATAGCATTGGGCACGAGCACCCAACACCCGTCGACTTTTCAAGGAACATACGGAGCGAGCCCCGCTTGTGGAGTGTTATCTTACCACGTTCTGAAAGCGGACAGCTGTTCTATGCACGAGCTGTGAAGACCCCAATGTGCGCCGCACTTCGCACTTTTGCTACCGATCGCGTCACGTATATTTTCGCCAAGCAAAATTGACCCATCGAAAGGATCGTTATGGATACCAAACAGCAACTCGTCAATGCCCTCGCAGGCCTGGGCTCAACCATTACCGAAGCTATGGACGTCATCGAGGGCTTTGTCCCCTGCGGACATCCCGCCCTCACGGTATCGAACGCACTCGTCGCGCTGAACGCTGACGATGATGCGGCTCTCGCCCAGCAGCTTGAGACCGTCGAGGGCTTTATCGACCACGTGAGTGAGAACCGCGGCGTGTCCGCCTACCACGGCATCGAGGTCGAGCTCGCGGGTCCCAAAGCCGATCTGTTCGCAGCAATCCGCGAGGTAGGCGCCCTTATGCAGACTGCAGGCGTCAAGAACACCCAGGTCAACGAGTGGGTCTACCGCAGTCTGGCAGCACTCGACAGCTCAGACGAAAAGGCAGCCGAGCAGCTCGCAGAAAGTCCCACCATTAAGGCCGAGCTTTTGTAAATAGCAGACGCGAGTCCCTTGGCGCATCGTCGTCCAAGAGGCCCGCAAACAGTTCGCGTCAGCCGATAGCCGCGCCGCCGCGTTCGGCCAAAGCAAGAATCGACATCATTTGGCGCGGGGTCTTCGCTGCAAGATCGGCATGTTCGAGCAGCTTGTGATCGTTGGTCACTAAGTAATCGACCTGTGCGCGCTTGCACGCGGCGAGCACCAAGTTGTCCTCGTAATCGCGATGGAGCGTCAGATATTTGTCGGCTAGCCACAGATCGGATGCGTCTGCACCCACGGCCGTAGCGTTTTCGGTCATGTTCCGAACAAACGCCAACGCCGCATCGCCAATTGCACGGGCAGATGCCTCGTCGAGCGCTCCCCCGCTGGCAAGAACGCTACGCTTCAGCTCGTGTTGGACAACGTACAGCACGTCCTTGGCGATATGCACCGGAAAGAACAGCAATGCCCCCGTCTCCGCCGCCTGCCCAATAAACGCACGCGCGGCAAGCGACTCGGCATGGTCGACGCAAAACGAATCAACCCATACGTTGGCGTCCACCATTATTTTGAGGGGAGCCCCGCTCACAGGATCATCCCCTTTTGGCGATAGCGCTCGTCCATGGCTTCGGAATAGATTGTGTCCCAACCGCGATCGTCGGATACGGGCGACGTAGCGATGCCCAAATCTGCATAAAGCCGGTCTGCCGCTGCCCACGACGCGGCGAACGGAGTATCGGGCGCGACGGTCTGCTGCCGGTCGTCGACGGCCGCAAGCACTTCCTCGCACTGCCCGCCACCCTGCGCGACCTTGGCCACGACCTTTTTGATGAGCTCGGGCAGCGAGACGCCCGAAAGCCGCAGCGCTTCCTCGGCGCGCTCTTTAACCGAGCGATCTACGCGAACATTCACCTGTGCCATGCTGCCAACGGTAGCCATCTCAACCTCACCTTCAGCATTTACTAGCATTGCTAGCACGAGCATATATCCGAGCTAACATATCGTCAAACAAAAGAAGGCCTGCACCCTGACGGCTGCGGTGCCGCCCGAATGCAGGCCATATACTCAATCGAAAACGCTAACGCAGGTACGCCTTTGCGTTGCCCAGGCTGTAGGCGATCGTTGAGCCGTTGTGCAGCAGTGACGACGTCTGCGGAGTGATCATGCCGGTAATACCCAATGCCAACAGCGCCGAGTTGGTGAGCATCACCTTGGAATACGAACTCGACAGACGGTCGATAAGCCCCTGACTCATGCGGCGCAGGCGCACGATTGCGGCCAGATCTGTATCGGTCAGGATGATATCGGCGACCTCCTTGGCGATGTCGCTTCCACCGCCCATGGCCAGACCCACATCGGCCAGACCCAGCGCCGGTGAGTCGTTGACGCCGTCGCCCACCATGGCAACGTGGCGCCCCTCGCCCTTAATGCGCTCCACATACGCGTACTTGTCCTCGGGCAGCAGCTCGGCCTTAAACTCGTCGACACCTGCCTCGCGAGCAATGCGCTCGGCCGTGCGCTCCGAGTCGCCCGTGAGCATGACCACGTGCTTAACGCCCAACGCGTGCAAGTCGGCGATGGCCTCGCGGACCCCGGGCTTAAGCGGGTCCTCGATACCGAGCACGCCCACAACGGTGCCGTCGACCGCCAGATACAGCGGCGACAGGCCCTGCATCTGGGACTCGATGCGCTCCTTTATGTCGGACTCGAGCTGCGCGCCCTCATCCTCAAACACAAAGTGTGCCGAGCCGATAATCGCGCGACGTCCTTCGATGGACGAAGCGATGCCGTGTGCCACGATGTACTCGACGGCAGCATGGCGCTCGCGGTGCTCGAGCCCGCGCTCGCGGGCGGCGTTGACCACGGCACGCGCCACCGGATGCGGGAAATGCTCCTCCAAGCAAGCGGAAAGGCGCAGGACCTCATCCTCGCTCCAGCCATCGGTGGTGAGCACGCAGGCAAGACGCGGCTGTGCCTCGGTGAGCGTGCCGGTCTTATCAAACACAATGGTGTCGGCCTTGGCAAACGACTCAAAGTACTTCGCACCCTTGACCATGACGCCCATCTTGGCAGCATCGCTCATGGCAGTCATGACGGCGACGGAACCCGTGAGTTTGAGTGCGCACGAGTAGTCGACCATCAGCGCCGCTGAGGTCTTGATGAGGCTGCGCGTGGTGAGCGCAACCAGGCCCGCGAGCAGGAAGTTCCATGGGACGATCTTGTTGGCGAGGTCCTCCATGTGCGACTGACCCTCGGACTTGAGCGAGTCGGCCGTCTGCACGAGCGAGACGATCGAGCGGAGCTTGGTCTGAGCCGTGTTGGCGCGCACACGCACCAAGATGCTGCCATCTTCCACAACGGTGCCGGCGAACACGTCGTCGCCCACGCTGCGCTCGACGGCCAGCGGTTCGCCGGTCAGGGTCGCCTGGTTGACCATAGCGCTCCCCTGCTCGACCACGCCGTCGATACAGATAGACATGCCGGTGCGCACGGCGACCAAATCGCCGGG
>CAMQPJ010000069.1 GCA_947003675.1 uncultured Collinsella sp.
CGCGCTAAGGATGCCAAGCGTAAAACCTTCAATGAAAATGGCGTAAAAACTACATTGAAAGTAGCGTAAAATCAGCATTGAGAATGGCGTAATTTCGCATATCGCATGATCGCCCGAGCTTGCACACGGCCTTTTGCGAGCTCTTGCCATGAACGAGAGCCAGGCTGTCACGTACAAGACGCTCGTAAAGGACGCCTCGTACGGTGAGGCGGGCCCCGACGAGAGGACCATCGCTGCGTACTTGGACCTCTTCAACAGGCTCAAGCTGACCGAGGACCTGTGCGGATGGGAGCCGCCCATGCGCTCGAAGGCCCGCGTTCGCGTGCGCCCCAAGCGCTACTTCTGTGACCCGTCACTTGCGGCGGCGTTGCTGGGGGCTACCCCTGAGCGGCTGCTTGGCGATATGCAAACGCTGGGGATGCTCTTTGAGAATCTCGTCCTGCGCGACGTGCGCGTGTTCCTTTCCACCTACGGCGGTGTCGATAACAGTGTCCATTATTTCCGAGATGAGAAGGGCCTTGAGGTCGATCTGATCGTTGAGCACGACGGGCGTTGGGGAGCCATCGAGGTCAAACTGAGTGATGCGAAAGCAGACGATGGAGCGAGAAATCTCAAGGCGCTGGAGAAGAAAGTGCTCTCCAATCCTGCCGCCCAGAATGCTGCGCCGGCGTTTTTGGCGGTTGTGGTTGGAAAGGGAAGCATCGCCTACACGCGCGACGACGGCGTAGCAGTGATTCCCATGGCGGCACTTGGGGCGTAGTGGTTTTGCGGGCGTGCCGTGCTTCCTTTACCGAAAATCCATTTGGTAAACCAGATGCTCGCGGATAGAATAAAGTTGACGGCAGCCCAAGTGGTGAAGAGCTGGGCAGCGCCGTTGCTTGGTCAAGAGGTCAGTGCCTTAATGGCAGCGACTTGTTATGCTTCGAATGCTGCTTGAGTGCCTCGGAAATTTCGATAAGCGCCGTGAAGAGCGAGACCAAAGCAACCAAGAGCTCTACGAGCTCTGATGGGCCCGGGATGACCTCTGATTCAAGTCACCGGGCCTCAATCTTTTTTATCCATTTGAATAGAGTGGGCGGCGCCCTTGGGGTCGACCGTATGGCGTGTGCCTGGCGCGCGTGGTATTGCGCTCCGCTTTCATGTCCGCACGGGCGCCTATCCTTACGGCAATGTAGCCGCCTATGTGGCGAGCGGTAGTTGACGGAGAAAGGCCCTAACTGTGTCAGCTGAAAAGACGCCGGGTATCTCGGCTATCGATACGACGAACTTTGCGCGCCAGATTGTGCTGGACTTTGAGTTTGCGCCGGTGCCAAAGCAGCGCCAGCGTCGTGGACTGCGCAACGAGATTATCGAGGTCGGCGCCGTCAAGCTCGATTACCACGGCAACGTTATGGGCGAGTTCTCGCAGTTTGTGCAGACGGAATTTACCGAAGGCGTTGCGTTTCCCGTCCGCGAGCTCACAGGGATATCGGCCGTGGACACCGCGATGGCCGATCCGCTCTATGTGGTGATCAAAAGGCTCAGCGATTGGATCGGCCGCTACTCCGCCCAGATAGTTTGCTGGAGCGGGACGGACCGTCGACAGCTTTTGACCGAGTGCCAGGCAAAACACATCGACCTTTCCGCATTTCCTACGGACTGGGCTGACCTGCAGGCGTTTTACACCTCGATCATGGACGTGGACAGCCACGGGTGCGTCTCGTTGGGTGACGCGGCGACGTGGTTTGGCATCGAGTTCGACGAGTCGACGGGCCATGCCCACAGCGCCCTTGCCGATGCGCGCGTAACCGCCAAGTTGCTCAAGCAGGTGATGGACGGGAACTACCGTGTGAGCCCGCGCGCCCAGGAAGTCCGCCAACGGTGGGGGATGGGCGAGCGATCCCAGACGCGCGTTTCCAGCAAGTGCCCCGAGCTGGGTGACCTGCTGCTGAAGCTGAAGGCGGAGGGGAGGTAGGCCTTTTGAGAAAGGCATTCGGTTTGGCGTGGCGGGATTGTAAGCGCGACTTCGCCCTGCTGTTTGAATCGAAGCGTCAACCAGTATGACGAGCTGTCTGGTCTGTCTGCCTGCATCCCCGCAATCCCGCGCGCGGCACTCAACAGCTCATACTCCCTCTGGCTCCACTGGCGCAGCTCGGCAGTCTCGACGGCATCGCGACACAGGTCCAGGAACACCTCGGCTCCCTCGCAGAAGCACTCACGGGCAAAGGTGCCAGATCCGTCCGCAACGCACGCGCCGTCAGCGAAGAGCTTCCAACTCGACGGCTCGCGCAAGTCTTCTCCAAGCAGCTTGATCTGCAGTACGTGCGGGTCGCCAGCAGCACAGAGCTCTTCCTCGAGCACCTGCACCGTAAAGCGCATCTGATAGGAGAGACTGTTCTTGACCATGGCCGAGGCATAGCCACTCGGCTTGTCCAGAAGATGCATTCGTTTTGGCTTGGCTGCCAGGTTGTGGAAGTTGCGCTCACTGCGCACAGAGAAATTGTCCATACGGACTCCTTTCATCGATGTTGGCAGGGCCACCGTGCCTCTTGGCCGGTTGGCGTCGGGATCGTGGAGCCAACTCTCTACCCCGACTCTGGATAAAGCGCGCCCGCTCCTTGCGGGCACGATGGAGTCTATCAGCACGCGCGGACAGAAATCAAGCGCCGCCTGCGAAATGACGTGCAAGCGACGCTTGATTGCGCGGCGATTATTCGGCCAACATCCGGAAAAGTGTCGAAATCGGCCGTAAGAAAGTACGGAAAAGTGTCGAATCTGACGGTCTCAACATCCGGAAAAGTGTAACCGGATGACAAAACAGCACGTAGAAGCTGGTGTTGCATGTGGACGCTTCAGCCGTCCCTAACCCTCGCTACTCGTCGTCTCCGTCGTTGGGGTCGCCCTTGAGGGTGTTGATGTCCAGGTACTGGTTGTCGTCCTCTGCTTTCTGCGTTGCCGATTCGGATGCGGTTGGGCCGCGGAATAGCTGGAATCCCTCAAACGCAATCACGCCGAGCAGAGCGATGATGATGGCGATAAAGACAACCTTTGCCGCATGCGAAAACTCCGAAAAGCGCGGCGGTTCTTCTTCGGTGTGGTAATCGGCAGCACGCTCATCGTCGGTGCCGTGGGTATACGACGATGCCGAGGCTGCCTTTACGCTCGCTTGGTTGTAATCGGGAGCGGGCGTGGCGGCAAACGGGTCGCGAGAATAGCCGCTCGATGTTTGGCCGTAATCCTCGGTTTCGATGCGGCCGGCGCGAGGTTGTTCGCTCGGGCGGTTGGCGTATGCGGACTCGCGTTTCTCGGCAGCCGCAAACAAAGGGTTTACCGGAATGTCGAGCGCCGGCATGCCGCTCGAGGTCTCGTCCAGATCTGCCGCCGCCCAGGAATCAAAGGCAAACTGGCGGTTGGAAAGATCATCCAGATCCATGACAGGCGGCTCGAGCTCGGGCTCGGGCTGGGGTTCGGGAGCCGCGTATGTCGGCTGCTGCGGGGTGGCATACGCGGGCGCGCTGCTGGGCGCATGGCGCTGTGCCGCTGCAGCGAGAAACGCCGCCGTCTCGGACGGATCGCTAGCAGGACGGGGCACAGGGGCGGCTTTACGCGTCGTCTGCACGATGGGGCGGGTGGCAAAGTCGTCCGCGGGCACGGATGCCGGCGCGGGCGTGGCGGAAGGTGCGGGCTTTGGACCTGCCGAGCGAACCCCGCCGCCCATGAGTTCCTCGGCGGTCCAGGGGCGGCCGCTCATCACGTCGTCGAGGCTCAACGCAAACAGATCGTCTTCGCCCTCGTCAAACGCGCGTTTCGCATGCCTGGCGCCAGAAACGGTGCCTCCGCGGCCGTTGCGTGATGCGTTGCTCGACCCCATCTTGTTCCATCCTTTCGAAATATTCGCATTCATCGATTATATGGAACTTGCCTTGCGGCCGACTCTCGGATTCGTGCATTCCAGAACTCGTGCCCAAAAGGGGAGGGGTGCAGTCGCGCTGACTATTTGTCGCCGGCGGCAGCTTTGGCCTCGTTGAGGTAGCTATAGAAGCTGTATTTGGAGATGCCAAAGAACTCGCAGGCGCGTTCGCTCGACTTGGAGATGAGGAAGGCGCCGCGACGGTCGAGGTAGCCAATGGCGCGGATGCGCTCGTCTTTGGTCATAAGGGCTGCAGGCTTGCCCACGTACTGCTCACACTCGCGCAGCAGATCCTCGAGCAGGTCGCCGATGTTTTTGGTGATGGGCTCGGGCTCGGTGTATCCCTTGTCGCCTGTGCCGGTGAGCGCGTCGAGCGAACGCTCAAAAGCCTTCATGAGCGTAATGTCAAAGTTAATGGCCAAAATGCCGACGGGCTTGCCCTCGTCGTTGCGGATAAAGATGGTCGAGGACTTGAGCAGCTTGCCATCGGCGGTTTTGGTGAGGTATGGCTCGCGGTCGTGCACGTCGGCGGTGCCCTCGTGCATGGACTCAAGCACAATATGGCTGGGGCCGTCACCCAGTTTGCGCC
Source organism: uncultured Collinsella sp. (assembly GCA_947003675.1). Lineage (GTDB taxonomy): Bacteria > Actinomycetota > Coriobacteriia > Coriobacteriales > Coriobacteriaceae > Collinsella. Next base: position 4,479 of record CAMQPJ010000069.1, read on the forward strand.
CGCTGACGTGGCCGTTTTCGATCACTACGATGGAGTGGTCCACGTCCTCGGTCTCCAAGTCGTGGACGACGACTTCGCAGTTGGGGCCAAACTGGAGCGCCAGGCCGTGTGCAAGGCGCTTGTAAAACTCTATCTGTGCGGGGGTCATGGGTGCCTTCCTAAAAATTAGTTTGGGCTCACTTTGCCATAAACCCCACTTGTTCGCAAATAACGAAAGCGTCGCTGCGTTATGTAACCGTTCGGCGGCGAAAAGGTACCGATTACGGCAACAAACAATTTGTTAGGTTTGCCAATCAAAAAGTGTGATAGAACAGTGCTAACAAACTTTTTGTTTGGCATCCACATAAAAGTTCAGTCGCATGAATGGGAATGGGCTGAAACGCGTATGCGGGGGCCGGCAAGAGAGGACTTAAGGAGTTCACCGTATGGCCGATAAGATCCAGTGGGCGGGCAACACGATGCCCAAGAGCGATGACAAGCACTTGGGAATCATGAGCCTCGACCACGTGAAGAAGGCCCGTGCCTTCCACCAGTCGTTCCCCCAGTACACCGTCACTCCGCTTGCCCGCCTGGACGGCCAGGCCGCGCGCCTGGGCCTGTCCAACCTGTGCGTTAAGGACGAGAGCTATCGCTTTGGCCTCAACGCTTTTAAGGTTCTGGGCGGTTCGTTTGCCATGGCCAACTACATTGCCGACGAGACCGGCAAGGACGTTGCCGAGTGCACCTTCGATTACCTGACCTCCGATCAGCTTGCCAAGGATTTTGGCCAGGCTACCTTCTTTACCGCCACCGACGGCAACCATGGTCGCGGCGTGGCATGGGCTGCCAACAAGCTGGGCCAGAAGGCCGTCGTGCACATGCCCAAGGGTTCCACCAAGCCCCGCTTCGATAACATCGCCGCCGAGGGCGCCACGGTGACCATCGAAGAGGTCAACTACGACGAGTGCGTGCGCATGGCCGCCGCCGAGGCCGATGCCTGCGAGCGCGGCGTCATCGTTCAGGACACCGCCTGGGAGGGCTACGAGAAGATCCCGTCCTGGATCATGGAGGGCTACGGCACCATGGCTTCCGAGGCTGCCGAGCAGCTGCGCGAGATGGCCATCAACCGCCCGACGCATGTCTTTGTCCAGGCTGGCGTAGGCTCTCTGGCCGGCGCTGTGGTGGGCTACTTCACCAACCTGTATCCCGATAACCCGCCCACCTTCGTTGTGGTCGAGTGCGCTCCGGCCGCCTGCCTGTACAAGGGCGCTGCCGCCGGCGACGGCGATCCCCGCATTGTGGACGGCGACATGCCCTCCATCATGGCCGGCCTGTGCTGCGGCGAGCCCAACATCCTGGGCTGGGATATCCTGCGCAACCACACCACTGCTTTCGTGTCCTGCCCCGACTGGGTCACCGCTCGCGGCATGCGCACCCTGGGCGCCCCCGAGAAGGGCGACCCGCGCGTCATCTCCGGCGAGTCCGGCGCAGTGACCACCGGCCTGGTCGAGACCCTCATGCTCGATCCCGAGTACGCCGAGCTCAAGGAGCTCATCGGCCTGGACAAGACGAGCTCTGTGCTCTGCTTCTCCACGGAAGGTGACACGGACCCCGACCAGTATCGCCGCATTGTCTGGGAAGGCGAATATCCCACTTGCTAATCGTTGGGGCGGAGTAAATAGGTATCGCTCCGCCACCTCACAGGTAGATTCCTTCGTTTGAAAGGTTATGAACAATGGCTAAAGAACTCGATTTCGACGCTATCAAGGCTGCTGCTGAGTCCCACCGTGCTGATATGACTCGCTTCCTGCGCGCCATGATCTCCCATCCCTCTGAGTCTTGCGAGGAGGGTGAGGTTGTCGCTTGCATCAAGGCCGAGATGGAGAGCCTTGGCTATGACGAGGTCAAGGTCGACGGCCTGGGCAACGTCATGGGCTTCATGGGCGAGGGCGACAAGATTATCGCCATCGACTCTCACATCGACACCGTTGGCATCGGCAACATCGATAACTGGGATGCCGATCCTTATGAGGGCTACGAGACCGACGAGATTATCTATGGCCGCGGCGGCTCCGACCAGGAGGGTGGCATGGCTTCTGCTACCTACGCTGCCAAGATGATGAAGGACATGGGCCTCATCCCCGAGGGCTACAAGATCATGGTCGTCGGCACCGTCCAGGAAGAGGACTGCGACGGCATGTGCTGGCAGTACATCTACAACAAGGACGGCATTAAGCCCGAGTTCGTCATTTCCACCGAGCCCACCGACGGCGGCATCTATCGCGGTCACCGCGGCCGCATGGAGA
>CAMQPJ010000070.1 GCA_947003675.1 uncultured Collinsella sp.
ATCGACGCCGTCCGAGACAAATTCGGCGACACCGCCCTATCCTTCGGCCGCCAATCCCGCTTCTCCTCCCAATGATTTTTCTGGGACGGGGATGAAAAATCATTCTGGCGCTATCGGTGCTTTTGATTATTTTGGGACGGGGATGAAATAATCATTTCAGGCCTCATTTCGCCCTCTGAATAATATTTGTCCCGATTCCCGTAATGCGCGAAATCTGGGCAATCGTAAAGCCTCGATGTTTCAGCATTGCTAACAGACGATTCCGTTCTTGCTTCGGCAACGTCTTGAGCTGGTAGGGCTCAAATGGAGCCAATAGAGCCTGTGCGACTTCCAAAGCATCCATATCGGAAACGTGTTTGCCTTCAGGCAAATAATACGGATTGGGCTTACCGTCTGTACTTGTAAGGTAAAACGCCTCAGAACCACCAAAAAGTTCGACAATATCACTGCAATCGCAGATTTCAGGCGTACCGAAATACTCGTGGAAGCTACTCCACCGATACATGGGTGCAGAAGATATGCCTGCCTTCGCTGGGTTGTCGTGAATGTAACGAACGCAACGGAGCAACTGCCCATCATCGGAAATAACAACACTCTTAAAGCGTTCTTGAAAAACTGGCCCACGCCTGCCTGTCTTCAAATTAAATCGCATCGCATACGCTGTATCTATGGCGTGCATCGCAGCACTCATTTGATTTTCGGGGTCATCAAATAGCAGATGCACATGATTGTCCATCAAACACCAAGCAAGCAACCGAATATGGTCGGATGTAAATCGCTGACTCATCAGATTGAGGAAATAGTAGCGGTCGTCATCGTCCTCAAAGATCAGCTGGTCAGCACAACCTTTGACCATAACATGATAATGACCGAGTTCGGATAACACACGGGCAACGCGAGTCATCGAAGCCCTCCCTTCCGAGTTTGCGATAGCTACAGCATACAAAAGAAGGGAAAAGAAAAAACCGAACCGCCCAACAAAGATGAGCGGTTCGGTGAACGGTAGGAATGATTTATTTATCCCCGTCCCAGAAAAATCATTTAGAGGAGGTTGAGGGGGAGCTGGGGGGCGTCGCCCCAGAGTTTCTCGAGACGGTAGAAGTCACGCGCCTCGGGGGTGAAGACGTGGACGACGACCGAGCCGTAGTCCATGAGCATCCAGGTCTTCTGCTCGCGGCCCTCGATGGAGAACGGGTGCTCACCGCAAGCCTCGGCGACCTTCTCCTCGATCTCGTCGACGATAGAATCGACCTGACGGTTGTTGGTACCGGTGGCGAGCACAAAGTAGTCGCACACGTCGGAGAGCTCAGTCAGGTCGAGCACCTGAACGTCCTCGCCCTTCTTGTCGTAGGCAGCCTGCGCGGCGGCGCGGGCGACATCCTCGGCGGCGACACCGCTCGTGGACAGCGAGGCGGCGGTACGGTCGGACGTGGCAACGAAGCTCTTGTGCTCCACACCTTCAAGAATCTGCTCGTCGGTCATGGTCTCGTCGGCCATGGAATACCTCTTTCTAGACGCACCCGAGCTAGCGTAGCTGGGCGTAATGGTTGTAAATCGTAATAGCCGTGGGATAAAGATAGCGCCCGGACTGGATCACGTAGACCAGACCCTGCGCAAAACAGGAGAAGAACAACTCGTCAAGCGTCGACTCCCCCACCATCTTGCGCAGCGCGTGGGCATAATCACCATGGCGGTTGGGTTCGATGGCATCGGCAACAAAGACCACCATATCGAGCGGCGTCATGTCGCAGGCGCCCACGGTGTGACGGTCGACAGCCTGAAAGACCGCCGGCGACAGCTCGGGAAAAAGCTGCGGAAGCTCATAGGCGGCAACCGGGCCATGCAAAAGCGGCGTCGCGGCAGACGGAGAGCCGGCAATCTTAATGCCGTAATGCAGAGCGCGCGTGACCAGCTCGTCGTCGGAGAGCACCTTATCCCAGTCATGGATCAGGCCGGCGGCAGCGGCATTAAAGCGGTCGACACCGTATACCTCGGCTAGGTGCAGCGCGGTCTCGGCAACCCCAAGCGAATGCACGTAGCGCTTGCGCTTATCCTTCATACGCACATCGAGCAGCTCTTGAATGCGCTTGAGCAGCGCGCGCTCATCGCCCTCAAACTGATCCTCTACCGACAACGTAGACCCCCATCACTCAAAATCTTCTTGACCCAGATCGGTATACAGCCCGCGCTTGCGAATATAGCCGAGCACGGACTCGCTCGTAAGATAGCGCACGCTCATGCCACGGGCAACTCGCTTACGAATGTTGGTCGAGCTAATCGCCAGCGCCGGAATCTGGATATAGCGCACGTCAAACGGCAGGCCCGACTCTTTGATTCGCGCGCGAGCAGTATCGATATCAAAGCCCGGTCGCGTCGCCGCAATGAACGTGGCAAGCTCGGCGATTCGGTCGGCATCATGCCAGGTAACAATATCGATAATCGCGTCGGCGCCCGTAATAAAGTAGAGCTTTACCTGCGGCGGGTAAAAGTCGCGAAGGGCATGAAGCGTATCGGCCGTATAGGTCACGCCAGGACGGTCGATCTCGAAACGGCTCGCCAAAAAAGCCGGATTCGCAGCGGTGGCGAGAACCGTCATGGCATAACGGTCCTCGGCAGGCGTCACCGGTTTGTAGAGCTTAAAGGCGGGAGAGCCGGCCGGCATAAAGAGCACGGCGTCCAAGTCGAGCGACTCGCGCGCCTGCTCAGCGGTAACCAAGTGCCCGTAATGAATCGGGTCGAAGGTGCCACCCATAATGCCAAGCCGAAACTCCTGCCCATCCTTGATAGGCAGCTCAGGCAGACCAATTCCACCGCGCAGCGACATGGCTTACTCGCCCTCCGGGGTCTCAACAACGTCGACTTCGGTAGTGCCTTCGGAACCCTCGGTGACATCAGCCACGTCCGAACCCTCGGCCGCTACGTCAATAACCTCAACACCTTCGTCCTCAAGCTCCTCCTCGTACTCCGAGAAGTCCTCGGCGCCCTCAAAGTCAAAGGCGCGCTGGCAAATGCGGACCTCGTCGCCCGCACGGCAGCCGGCCTTCTCGAGCGCGTCGTCAACACCCATGCGCGCAAACTTATGCTGCAGGTAGATGACGGCTTCCTCGTTTTCCCAGTCGGTCTGGATGACCATACGCTCGATGGCGCGACCGACCACGCGGAAGGCATGGGGCTCTTCCTGAACAATACGGAACCGCTTCTCGCGCTGCAGGCGGCGGCGCTCCCACTCATCGTCGCGCAGATCGACCGGCTCATCGGAGACAGCCAACTCGGCGCGCAGCTTGGCCACCTGCTCGCCCACGGCAAGCATCAGCGTGTTGAGGCCGGCGCCCGTCACAGCAGACACGGCAAAGAACATATGTCCGTCGTCGAGCGCAGCGCGTTTGAGGTCGGCGATCTTGTCAGCCGTGCCCGGCGCATCGCACTTGTTAGCGACGACGATCTGAGGGCGCTCCGAAAGCTCGGCGCCATATTGCTCGAGCTCGCGGTTGATGATGCGATAGTCCTCGACCGGATCGCGATCCTCAAAACCGCCCGTCATATCGACGACATGCATGATGAGTGCCGTACGCTCGATGTGGCGCAGGAACTGATGGCCCAGGCCCTTGCCCTCGCTCGCACCCTCGATAAGGCCGGGGACATCGGCAACGACATAGGAGTACTCGCCGGCACGCACCATACCCAGGTTGGGCACGAGCGTGGTAAACGGATAGTCGGCGATCTTGGGTCGGGCGGCACTCATGCGCGCGATAAGCGAGGATTTGCCCACCGAGGGGAAGCCCACGAGCGCGGCATCGGCCATGAGCTTCATCTCTAGCTCGATCCAGTGCTCCTCAGCCGGCTCGCCCAACTGGGCGAACGCGGGCGCACGGCGCACCGATGTCACAAAGTGCGTATTGCCCAGACCACCGGCGCCACCAGGGGCCACGACAACGCGCTCGCCATCATGCACCAAGTCGGCAATCTCGAACATCGGGGTCTGCGTCTCGGGATCGAGCTCGCGCACCACGGTGCCCATGGGAACCTTAAGAATCAGGTCCTCGCCACTCTTGCCGTTGCGGCGGGCGCCCTGACCGTGCGTTCCGCGCTCGGCACGAAAGTGATGCTTAAAGCGGTAATCGATCAGCGAAGACAGCTGAGCATCGGCCTGGATGACGACATTGCCGCCACGACCGCCGTCGCCGCCATCGGGGCCGCCCTTGGGGACAAAGGCCTCGCGCCTAAACGACATGCATCCGGCACCGCCGTCGCCGCCGCACACGTTAATGCGGCTGATATCGGTGAACTGTGACAACAGAATCGCCTCCTACAAAAAGAGGGAGACCCTTGAATCCTAAAACTCAAGTGCCTCCCACATATGTGCTCTATGAAGGGTGAATTACGCGTTCGCGAGCGGGCGTACGCTGACCCTGTGCTTGATACCCTTGTGGAACTCAACGGTACCATCGACCAGCGCGAACAGCGTGTCGTCCTTACCACGGCCAACGTTCTCACCCGGGTGGATGTGCGTGCCGTGCTGACGGACGAGAATCGTGCCCGTGGTTACCGTCTGGCCGGCATAGCGCTTCGTGCCAAGGCGCTGACCGCGGGAGTCACGGCCATTACGGGAGGAACCGAGTCCTTTTTTGTGTGCCATTGTGTATACCTACTCTTTCGTTACGAGTGTAATCTACTCGGCGACGGGAGCCTCGGCAACAGCCTCGGCCTCTGCCTTGACAGCCTTCTTGGCGCGGGACGTAGCCTGGACCTTCACGATCTTCAGCTTGGTGAGCTGCTGACGGTGACCCTTCAGACGACGATAGCGCTTACGCTTGTGGAACTTGAAGACCAGCTGCTTCTCGCCCTTGAACTGCTCAACGATCTGAGCGGTAACCTTGGCCTTGGCCAGCTTGTCGGGATCGGTGACGATCTTCTTACCATCGTTGAGGAAGATAACCGGCAGGGTGACCTTGTCGCCCTCATTGCCCTCGATCTTCTCGACGGTGATGACATCGTCGGTGGCGACCTTGTACTGCTTGCCGCCCGTGTTAACGATTGCGTACATGTTTACTTGCCCTTCATGCATCAGTTAGTGCAACAGCCGAATATAGTAGCAGGCGATAATACCCCCGTCAACGAGTATGTGGAGCAAATCCACAAGTTCGCACAGGTATGGGGCTGACGAGTCGGCCCTCGTCGTCCTCGCATGCTTGATTCTGACGCTCGACATCGTAGGAGCAGATGGTCACGAGGTCTTGCATACCGGTGGAAACAATAGGTGCATCGACGCCCGGGGTCAAGCCCTGCAACAAAACATCAGCAGCAGAAAGCAAAATCTCCGGACGCATGGAGCCCTCGTTGTCGGCATGGGTGTCGAGCATGAGCACCAGATGGTCCTCACGCTCCCCCGCCGCGAGCTCATAGCCAACGAGCGTATGGTCCAGATCAAGACGCTTGCTCTTTTTGCCGCGCGCATAGTCAATGCCATGACCCGCGCGCAGCGTGTCGATCGCAGCGCGCACCTCGTCGGCGCTCACGGGGGCCTCGGGGTCCAGGTGCAAGTCGATGCGGTACGACAGGCGCGTAAGTTGAGCCGTCAGCGCCGGCGTGCGCACGTCGATGTAGGCAGCCTCGATAGGCGCCAGATCGGCAGGCGATGCAGCGGCCAGGCGCTCAAAGGCCTCGTCGAGAGCGACGAACTCCGTCATAAACAGGTCATACCACTCGCAGGTCGACGACGTGCCCACGGGCAGCGCCGACGAAAAGCCCACGCGCATATGCGGCGAAAAACCCTGCGTCACGGCATAGGGCAAGCCCGCACGGCGCACGATGCGCTCAATGGTATGGATTAGTTCCAGATGGCCCAGGTACTTAAGGCGATCACGCTTGCCGTAGCGAACGCGCAGCCTAAAGAGCGTGGGATTGTCGGTCAAGCGCTCACTCATGCGCGATCACCCATCAATACGTTCTTGGCGTGGAGTGTGGGGCAGATTCCGCAGCCGGTGCACGACGTGCGGGTGCAGTCGGGGGTCGTGACGCCCTCGAGCGAACGGCGGTACTCGCGCTCGAGGAAGCCGCGCGCGCAGCCGGGGCTCACATGCTCCCAGGGCAGGCGCCAGTCCAGCTCGTAGGGCAGGTGCACCAGCTCGTTGAGGTCGATGCCGTTTTTGGCAGCGGCCTCCTTCCAGTTGTCGAGCGAGAAGTGCTCCACCCAGGCGTCGAAGCGCGAGCCCGCACGCCAGGCATCGATGATAACCGGCGTCATATCGCGACCGGCACGGGAGAGCGCAGCCTCGACAAGCGAGGTCTCGGCATCGTGGTAATGCACGCGAACGGCGCGGTTGCGCACGCTCGTGATGAGCAGCTTCTGGCGGCGCTTGACGTCGTCGTAATCGAGCTGCGGGCACCACTGGAAGGGCGTTGCCGCCTTGGGGATAAAGACCGAAACAGAGATAGACACCGAGATAGACCCGCGGCGCGCCTTGGGCACCACGGAGCGGCCGAGCTCCAGCACATGATCGGCCAGGTTGGCGATAGCCACGATGTCCTCATCGCGCTCGCCGGGAAGGCCCATCATGAAATAAAGCTTCATACGGTTCCAGCCGGCCTCGAAGGCTGCCTTGGCCGCGCGATCCAAGTCCTCCTCGGTCACGTTCTTGTTGATGATGTCGCGCATACGCTGACTGCCCGCCTCGGGCGCGAACGTCAGGCCGCCCTTCTTTTCGCCGGCGACCGACTCGGCCATATC
>CAMQPJ010000071.1 GCA_947003675.1 uncultured Collinsella sp.
AGCGTCTCGGTTGCGGACATGCCAACATTGAGCTCGTTGAAGCCGGCCTCGGCCCAAATGCCATGACCCGGGACAACGTCGGGGACGCTCGTGTAACGCATGGGATTGTCGGGCAGCTCAACGGTCAGGTGGCTCAGGACACTCGTGTAGACACGCGGCTGCTCGTCGGGATGCACTACGCGCATGTGCTTGGGCTCGAATACCCCATTGGACGAGTCCTCATTGCGGGCAACAAGCGTCGACCCGTCGTAGCTCGCGTTCTTACCAACCAAAATCGTTGTGCACGGCATGCGCATCCTCCTTGAGCGAAGAAATCAAACGGCAACAGTGTATCGCTTCGGAGCAAAAAGGGCGAAACCGCGACCCCTCGAGCCCCTCGAGATCCCTGTGGTCAAAAAATGCCAAATATGAGTACTGTCACAAATTTAGTAGCAGCAATTTAAGCGAATGCAGGTGTCGATAATCTACATTTGTTCAAAAGCTTGACAATGTAATTCCTCATAAGTCCAATAAAATAGGCTCTCTATCGATAATAAATACCGATAGAGAGCTAAAATGACCTAAAACATATGTGACTATCTTGGCAACAGTACTCATATTTGGCGTTTTTTGCCCACGTGGTATATGTCTAACCCCCTCAAACAGCCCAAAACGCCTATTTCGATGCGCGCTCCGCCGCCTCAATCACGTGTTTGGCAAGAACCGCTGTCGTTACAGCCCCCACGCCGCCCGGCACGGGCGTGATGGCGTTAACGATCGGCTCCGTAGCATCAAAATCGACGTCGCCGACCAGCTTGCCGGCGGCCTCGTCCCAGTTAATGCCCACATCGATGGTTGTCTGGCCCTCGCGAACCGCATCCGCGCCAATCGTGCGCGCACGTCCAACCGCAGCAACAACAATGTCGGCAGCACGGCACTCGGCAGCCAAGTCGCGCGTATGCGTATGACACGTCGTCACTGTGGCATTGCGGGTCGTAAGCATGGCGGCAACGGGACGGCCAATCACCAGCGATCGACCGACGACTGCGACCTTTGCCCCATCCAGTTCCACGCCATAATGGTCCAGCAACGCCAGCACGGCCTCGGCCGTGCAAGGAGCAAAGCCCTCGCCTCGCCCCGAAAGCGTGGTAAGCAGCGAGGCCGGCGTCATGGAATCAACGTCCTTGACGGGATCGAGTGCCGCGGCAACTGCATCCTCGTCAAGCCCAGCGGGCAACGGGCGGAACAGCAGGCAGCCGTGAACAGCAGGGTCGGCATTGATGCCCTCGATGGCCGCCAGCAGCTCATCCTGCGAAACATCGGAGGGAAGCAATACGCGGCGAGCCTCAATGCCAACCTTCTCGCAGCGCTTGAGGGCACCGCGCTCGTAGGATAGGTCGTCCTCGCGCTCGCCCACGCGCACGATAGCAAGCGTCGGAACAACGCCGCGCTCACGCAAAGCCGCGCAGCGAGCAGCGAGCTCCTCGGTCAAAGCACGGGCAACGGGAGCACCCTTCAGCAGTTCTGCCATGGCTATCCCCTCTTCCTTGCGGCGTCAGCAGCGCGGCGCGCCAGCGCATCGGCGCGCGGCAGCCACGTATCCAACAGTTCATCGCACGCCGCCTCGAGCTCTTCGGCGCGTGCCCGGTCTTTCATAGACGTGGTGTTCGCAAAGAGCGTCAAGCTCGCGCCCTGCATGGCGGCGCGGCAGAACACGGCACCGCAGGCCACATCGGACAGCAACTGGCGCGAGCCCTTATCGGCCATGTCCTCGAGCAGCGCCAGCGCGCGCCCGCAGGCATCCATGATCCGATATGGCGGCATGGCGGCCACGTGCAACGCATCCTGAATTGCAGCCGCACGCGTCGGGTCCTCACGCGGAATACCATACGCTGCCGACACCTGCCCGTAGGCGCGAACATCCTCGGCGACCAGACCCACAAGCTCCTGCGCTAACTCATCCGCTTGGGCAAATGCACGCGTCAGATCGCCTGCGCGATCGGCAAGCGTGGGGTTCGTCGCGCCATAGCGAGCAACCATCCCGCACAGCGAGGCACCCAGCGCTCCCACAAACGCGCTGGCGCTGCCGCCGCCGGGAACCGGCTCGCGTGCAGCCAACGCCTCGGCAAAACCGCGACAGGTTTTATCCATCATCTCTTGGCTCATCGAAACACCTCTATCTGGCGTGCCGGCAGTCGAGGCCATAACACGCCAAAATAAAAATGGGGCAACGATGCCAGGAGGCAGTTGTCCCATTCATCGGATTTTTCGAAGCCCAGTCTAACCCATAAGAAAGCGGCTGTCAGGAGCCTCGGCTATCGCCGTTTTCGATTGCCGGCAATAGAAAATTCCACCTAAAGTGGCACCGTCGCGCAGTCGGCAAGCGATCCACCCAAGAGGCGGGAGCGTTGCAACCGCCCAAAATGCTGTCGCTGACGCAATTTTGTTGCAAAAACACTTGCAACATTTTACAAATTCCTGTGTTTTTACTGTGTGGTTATAACTTATCGGCAATCTAATTTTTAACACGCTCGGAAAAAAATTTACAGAATCTAAACTATATATGTTGGCTAAAACCGGAATAAAAGGAGTGTCAGCATGAAGTCGTTAACCAGAACGGCATATCGTGCGATCGCTGCGTTTTTTACCGCTGCGTTTGTCTTGATAGGCCTCGCGTCGCCTGCTTTTGCAGACGGCGCTACCAGCACGATCACCAATGCCCGCACCGGTGCAAGCTACAACGATCTTGCCACCGCCACCGCCGAGGCGGAAAGCGGCGACACCATCAAGCTCGGCGAGGGCAACTACACCCTCTACGGCGTGAGCTCCGTGGGCCACACCAAGGACAAGGACCTCACCTTTGTGGGCCAGGGAAACGATAAAACCGCATGGAACATCGGCGCACTCGTGCCCGATCCCGCCAACTTTGGCACCGAGTACAACGGCGACTATTCCTTCGATGGCGCCGGCACTGTAACGTTCGAGAAGATGACGCTGCGTTCCGGCAACGCAGACTACCTTGGCTTCATCCGCGCCAATAAGACTGTCGTTGACCATTGTGTCATTAACGGCAAGACGTTCTACTGGGGCTACACCTCCGCTGAGTTCAACAGCACTACGTTCAACGCCCCTGATGGAGACTATTCCCTGTGGACCTACAGCTCGCCGGTCATGACGTTTGACACCTGCACCTTTAACGCAACCGGTAAGGTCATCAACGTCTACAGAGAAGCCAGCACGCAGGACATCACCGTTAACGTGAATAATTGCACGTTCAACTCGAATGGCGACAAAGACAAGCAGGCGTTGAATATCAACGACTCTCTTATGGGGGACCACAAGTTCATCCTCAACATTACTGGCAATAATACCGTCACGGCTGCGCGCGACAGGACCACCTGCTCGCAGCTCTTTGGCTTTGGTGGCAAGTCGGGCAACAACACCGGCCGTACCGATGTCAAGATTGACGGCACTCTCGTGTGGTCCAAAAAAGGCGAGACGTTCAAAGGCGAGAAGAAAACCCACAGCTACACCGACGGCGAGCATGACAACGCCTACGATGTCGCCTACACCGAGTGGGCCTCTGACAATGCCGGTACTTGGACTCGCACGGGGACCCCTAAGTGCAAGTACTGCGGCTTCGTCAAGCCTGATTTCGTGGAGAAGGCCTACGATCTCTCCTACGACCTGAACGGCTCCGAGGATGAGCAGGCTGCCGAATTCGCACCCGTTAAGTGCGTCACCGAAGCCGAGGTTACGGCCGAGCAGCCGGTGCGCAAGGGCTACTCCTTCGTGGGCTGGAACACCGCAAAGAATGGCTCCGGCACAAGCTATGCCGCGGATGCTACGGTTGAGCTTTCCGCTCCTGTGACGCTCTACGCCCAGTGGAAGAAGGACGAGCCCGCGCCCAAGCCTTCCGACAACAAGCCTGCCGGCAAGCCTGCAAATAAGACCAAGGCAAACAAGCAGGCTCTGCCCAACACGGGTGACGCCTCCGCCAACATCGTCGCTGCTATGGGCATCATGGCAATCGCCTGCTTTGTCGCCAGCGCTGTCGTGTCTAAGGTTCGCAAGTAATTTCAACTTCGAAACACGCCGCAGCAACTTGTTGCAACGCAAAGGGGTCCGCACCCCAAAATGTGCGGACCCCTGTTTTCGAAAAAAGCAGTGGCGACGCCCCCACGATGAATAACCGGCGGCGTCCGTCGTCAAGATTCGCAGCCCCGGCCACGCTCCGCCCCACCGCACCAAACACGGGGCACATGGCCCACCCTTACGAGTCACTTGCGCGTACAGTAAAGGCGGGTAATCCATAGGCGGTAACAGATCAGGAGCTCTGGCTATCGGCGTTTCCGATTGCCGGTTATAGGCACGGATGCCTAGTCCACCTGGAATGTCGGCAGCAGCGTGTCGATAATCTTCGACCCCATGTCGCTGTTCGCGGTCGAGTATTCCAGAGACGCCGTGGCGACCGTCGAATCCGTGACAATCGTCTTTGTGTACGTAATCATGTCGCCCTCGCGCCACGAAACCACGTACCAGTTGTCGCCCTCCGCGGTATAGAGGTCGGCCTTGCCCGAGGTGTCCTCATCGACAAACATCTCGTGTGCAGTTTCGTCGTTAATGTTGACGTAGCCAGACAGGCTGATCACAAAACCCGTCTCCGGATCCTCGTACCTTGTGCTGCTGCCGCTGGGAGTATCTTCCATCTCAAAACGGTTGGGAATCGACATGCTATAAGGATGCATGTCGTTCGTGTACGTATGCACGTCGGTCAGGTAATCGTCCGAATCGCCCGAGCCGTAGTATGCCGGTTCGTCCTCGGGAACGGCCTCGTCATCCGACGACGAAGACTCCTTGGCCTTGGACTTGTCATCCTTCTTCTTAGCAGAAGAATCTTTCTCGTCCGAAGACCCAGTATCGATCACCGAAATCTGCGTGTCAGAGCTCTTGGACCCGTTAAGCATCGTGAGCGCAAACACCGTGCCGCCACCAATGAGAACCACAACAGCACATGCCACAGCGATAATGACCGGCGCCTTGCTCTTGGGCTTTTGAGGCGCAGGCGCGACCGGCGGCATCGACTGGGTCAGGCCCGGGGCAGAGGAAGGACCAGCGCCCGTAGGCGTCGGCGCGGAGCCACCCGCAAGCGACGCCCCGCAATGCGTGCAAAACGTCGATCCATCGGGAACTTGCTGTCCGCATTTTTGACAGAACATCGTTCGACCTTTCGTGGTTTAGCTTTTGTCACAGCCAAGTCTATACGCCCCCACCCAGGGCGCTGTTGCGCAACATGAAAAAGCCGATGCCGAGCCGTGCCGTCCCATGCGCCTGCCCCAAACATGGGACACATGGCCCACCTTTCGAGACTCCCGGGCAGCACAAGCTGGGGCATATCTATAAGTAAGGAACCCGTTGGGGCACGGCCGCGCAACGGCCGAAAACTAAGAACGGAGGTATCGCCGCACCACACACAACGACATCCGTCACGCTTGCGAATAGCAACATACACCAACGGCTCCAACAACCCGCGGCGCCGTGATGTCATCGGCAGACAAGAAGGACGCCACCATGAAGAAAAAGACCCTATCGATCCTTTCCCTTTGCATCGCCCTCTTTGCCGCATTTGCCCTTGTCGGCTGCGGCGGAAGTGCGTCAAGCGGAGGCGGGGGCAGCAGCGCATCCAAGAGCGAGGGCAAGGAAAAGGCTCCCGTCGCCAAGAAGACCGACTTTATCTGGTTTAAGGTCGAGATGCCCGAGGGCGTTGGCGTAAGCGACTCCGCCGGCAAGAATGCCGACAGGGTCCAGCTCACCTTCCCCGAAGACGAGAATAGTTCGGCCGATCGCTTTATCCCCGTTTGGAAAAAAGCGCTGACGGCAGAGGAATCCCACGCCGACCAGGCAGAAAAGAAAGGTGATACGTTCCAGTGGAAGGATGGCGGGTCCGTCGAGTATAACGGCAGGACGTGGCTCGTCGGAACGTACGAGGACAACAGCGGCGTCTCAACCCTCCTCTTTACCGACGTTGAGCCGGGAAGCGTCTACGTCCTCATCTCGAACTTCGATCTGCATAAGAAAGAAGCCGAGGCGCTCCTCAACTCCATCGAGTTTCCCGATGACATGGCGAAGGCAGTTGCCGAGGCACGCGAAGTCGAGATTTCGAGCATCGAGATCAAGCATTAGGGGCTCGCACGCAGCATCGCATGCGCAGTCATTAAATGATCGGACGCCCAGCCAGGGGAGGATCGGATCGGCCGGCCCTCCCCTCTTTTACGCCCGGGCATATTGCCACTTGTCGGCGCAAATCCGGCCCCCAGAATGGGACACATGGCCCACCCGAACGAGCCGCTCGCGCGTACAGTAAAGGCAGGTAATCCATGGGCGGTTACAGATCGAGGAGGACACGACTATGAAAAAGAAGGCCTTAGCGATTCTCACCCTCTGCATCAGTCTCTTTGCCGCAGTTGCCCTGGTGGGCTGCGGTGGCAGCGGCGGCGCTACCGGAAGTGGCGGTGGCGGTGCGGAAAAGCCAGCCGTGGATATGAGGACCGACTTCATCTGGTTTAAGGTCGAGGTCCCCGAGGGCGTCGAGGTCACCGACGTCGCAGGCGATACCGCCGACAGGGCCCAGTTTAAGTTCACCGAGAGCGAGCACGCCAGCGATCGCTTCATCCCTGTC
>CAMQPJ010000072.1 GCA_947003675.1 uncultured Collinsella sp.
GTTCCTTGCAAAAAATGTATGACACCTCTGAGACACGGTGAGGTCATGCAAGCGCTTACTATAGCACGCTCCATCTCAAAGAGATAGAACGAATTTGCCAAAAAGGCAGGTATCATCACGATTTTCTCAAGATGTTCGTAATCCAGAGCAAAAATGCGGTCTCCGAATCGGCCGAGCCCTTGAGTGCGAGCTCCACATCGACCGCGCCCTCGAGCGCAGCGACAAGCTCCGCCATAGAAAAGCGGCGCGCCCAGGTCAGATGATTCTTGACCTGCCAGGACTGGAGCTTGAGCGTTGCGGCAAGCTCGCGACCTTGCCCGCGCGCATCGAGGGCCTTGGCAACGATCAGCTCGCGGATGCGTCCGCACAGCAGGGTGTAGGTCCACACATAGCTCTTGGCGGGAAGAAGGTTAAACAGCTCGAGTGAACGGCGCATATCGCGGGCCGAGACCGCATTGAGAAAGTCCCAAGGTTGGACCTCGGCCGTGCGCACGATCCAGCGCTCCACATCAGCAAGCTCAATCTGAGGCGCTTCGACCATCTGGGCAAGCTTTGCCAAGTCGTTGTCGAGCATACGGGTGTTTTCGCCCGAGCGTGAGACGAGCTCCTCAGCGGCTGCCGTGGAGATGGACTTACCGTGTTGCGTCGCCATCTGCTGCACGCGACGCGGCAGCTCCCAGCGTTTGGTGCCCGAACAGTCAATCACCGCCTTCTTATCGATCTTGGCGATCGCCTTATATAGGCGCGTGTTCTTGGCAAGCGAATCGGCGATGATCAGGCAGACGGTCGTGGGGCTGGGACTCGCCAGATATTCGACGAGCGGCTCTGAGACCGCCTTGGCGAGCTTTGAGCATCCATCGAGGATTACCAGGCGAAACTCGCTGCCCATGGGAAAGGTGTTGAGCGAGCCGATAATCGATTCGATATCGGGGTCTTTGGACATGTCGCGCTCGTCGAGGTTGAACTCGACCATGCCCGACTTTTCCAGACGTGCCTTCATGCGCGAGACAGCGTGGTCACGTTTGACTCCGTCGGTACCGACGATCAGATATGCCGGCAACAGCCCGGTTTCGGACATCGCGCTCCCCCTCTCGCAAGCTCCCATTTTCGTACCGTGTCATTTTAGCCCAGGGTCCCACCGCGCGCCAACGATGTCATCACGACCGCTGGCATCGCATCGTAAAGCCCTTCGTGGTCGGCGTGATGGTGATATCGCCGTGTTCGATGGTGCATGCGAACGCACCACCGGCAGCTCGAACCGCATCCACGCACTCGTCGCTGGGATGACCGTATCGATTTCCTTCGCCGGCGCTTGCAATGGAAAGCTCGGGCTGCAAGATACCGAGCAGGTCGCCGTCGACCGAAACCTTCGAGCCGTGATGCCCTAACTTGAGCACATCGATATCCCCCACCTCCTGCACAAACTCACGTTCCTGGTCAAGCTCGGCGTCGCCGGTCAGCAGCATACGCAAGTGCTTTCCTTCCTGCGCAAAGGTGAGCAGCAAGACAAGCGAGTCCTCGTTCCCCTCTCCATCCACAGAATCTAACGGCCACATCACGCGGGCGCGAAACGCACCGATGTCGAGGGCATCTCCCCGCCTCACCTGGCGATATGAAACGCCGGGGCGGTTTAGAACCTGCGCAGGCGCATCCTCGAGCGCGTCGGCCGCCACGGCTATGGTCCCAACCGAAAACTGTTCCAGAACTGCAGGCAGGCCGCCCCAATGGTCCTCGTCCCAATGCGTTACAAAGACGGCATCGATATGGTGGACGTTGTTGCGAACCAACGCCGCCACCACGCGCTCGTCGAGCCCGCAGTCGACAAGCGCCACGGTACTGCCCTGACGAACCAAAATCGCATCGGCCTGGCCAACATCGAGGACCGTCACCGAAGGCGGAGCAAATCGATCCCAGTAGACGTACGGAATCCCCGCAAGAAGCGCCAGGCAGACTAGCCCAGCAGCCATAGGCTGTGCCTGCGGGCGCGGCCACCAGACCAAGAGAACCAGCAGCGCCAATGGCACCACGTAAATCCAGAACGTATCGGGCGGCACACTCACGGATGCACCCGGCACGGCGGCAAACAGCTGCTCAAAGAACAGTGCGCACCGGGCGGAAATCATGGGTACGACGAGCGCCCAAGCCTGCAACGGCGCCACGAGCGAAAAGGGGACCAGCACAATCGACACAGCGAGCAGTACACTCACCACCGGACCGATGAACGCATTTGCCAGCGGAGCAATGAGCGAGAACGTACCGAAGGCGGGAATGGTGATGGGGAACGTCGCCAACTGCGAGCACAGTGTGACGGAAAGCATGCCGGCAATGCCCGTCGGCACACCCAGCTCTCCCAATGCGTAGGTGGCGTACGGGCAAAAGCACAGGATGGCAAAGACGCTGACACATGAAAGCTGAAAGCCCATCTCGAACAGTACCGTCGGCCGCAGTAGCACAAAGATGGACACGGTTACGAAGAGTGCCGAAAGGCCGTGCCGGCGACGCCCCGCGCCGTTTACGACAAGCGTCGCAAAGACCATACAGCACGCGCGCACGGCCGAGGGCGAGGCGCCCGTAAAGGCAGCGTAGCCCACAAGCGTTATCGCCAATATCGCCCGCTGAAGACCACGTGAGCACCGGGTCTTTTGCAAGACACCCTCGATTACAAACCCCACGATAGCCAAATGGCTGCCCGAGACGGCGATAAGATGCGCCGTTCCCGTCACCGAAAACCAGTCGCCCGCCGGCTGGGCGCGCAGCTCGGCCGAACGACCGCAGACGACACCGGCGATGAGCGCACGCGCCGGGTCGGTCGCAGGCGCGATGGACCCAAGCAGCCCATTTCGCAGTCGAAGCAGCGGCCCCGGAGAACCCTCATCGACCGACAAAATCCGAACGGCTTTAACCTTGCGTACCTCGCCTCGGAGCACGCGCGATCGTCCATACTCATCGTTCTCAAAACGTGAAACACGACCGATAACACGCACGTGCGCCCCGACCTTGAGCTCGTGGTCGCACGAAAGGCGGACCGTTGTCAAGTTCTTACCGTCCGCGCGTACCTGGCAGGTATAGGAATACACGTCGTCGTTAATGAATGGATCGTTCTGCACGACAAACTCGAGGCTACTTGCCGCTCGACCGTCGAGCACCTTTGAGGCGCTTAGCGCGCCCACAGTCCACCACGCCGAGACGACCACTCCCGCCACGAGACCGACGGACGCG
The DNA here is from genome assembly GCA_947003675.1 of uncultured Collinsella sp. Classification (GTDB taxonomy): domain Bacteria; phylum Actinomycetota; class Coriobacteriia; order Coriobacteriales; family Coriobacteriaceae; genus Collinsella. The sequence continues at coordinate 3,220 of CAMQPJ010000072.1, forward strand.
GCATACAGCCACCGCTTCAAGGGGGCAAGCCGCGCACAAGATTGAGCCAGCACAACAAATACCGTCGCCGCAACGGGAATGGCCCATAGCGGCCCGACAGCCGGCGCCCGCTCCCTCAGCAGCGCATCAGCGGCCATGTTGAGCACCAAGACGCAGCTCATGCACATGCCGGCACACAGGGCCATCGTCCAAGGAATCAGGGGCCGCGGAGGCATCACATGCTCGCGCTCGCGCACATTCATATGCAAATGCAATCTTTGATCTTGGCGAACTTCTTCTCGCCGATGCCCGAGACCCGCATCAGGTCTTCAATCGAGGTAAATGGCCCGTTTTGCGTTCGCTCATCGATAATCGACTGGGCCATGGAGGGACCGACGCCGGAGAGCGTCTGCAGTTCGGCGGCGTTCGCCGTATTGATATTTACCAGATTGCTCACGACGGATGCACTGGCAGACGCCTCACCGGGTCCAGATCCAGCGACGTCGCTAACCGTCTGCTGCTCTCCTACGTGCGGCACATAAATCTTCTGTCCGTCGACTACTCTAGAAGCTCGATTAAGGCCCGCGACATCGGCCTCGGGCGTAAGCCCGCCGGCAGCATCAATCGCCTGTGCCACGCGTGCGCCTTCCCGCAGGCGATAGACGCCCGGCGTCACCACGGCCCCGCCAACATCGACATAGACCTCACTGGCCGCACTTGCCCTTTTCGAATCACTCGAAGGATCGCCATCATCAGAAGCGTCCTCAGAACCCGTATCCGCCCGCTCAACCGACGTGGCATCACGCTCAAACGTCACCCCATCGGATTCGCCGCCCAGCGTTGCCATCGCCAACCCACTCGCCATCGCAATAACGACGAGCATCGCCACGACCACCGCCTTGCGCTCGAGCAGCTTTCCCGCCCAGCGATCCATTCGTTTGACCCGTTCGTGTTGTTCGCGCTGTGCCATAGCAAACACCTCCCAACACTATCGTGTCAGGCGAAAGGGGTCGCAGCGCCCGAGTTCGCACATCGTCGCTCACGGTCAAACCAAAACCTGACCAAAACCTTGCGGAAAAGTGTCCATTTATTCAGGTACGCGTCGTTAAATGAACAATTTGGAAGCAAACACCCAGGTAGCAAAAGGCCGACGATGCAATTACATCGCCGGCCTATGCAAGCAATTATTCGTGATCCTGGTAAATCTCACGCGGAGCGAGCTCCGAATGTTTGCGTTTTAAGGTCTTGGGGGCCTTATACGTGTTGCTGCCAAAATCGATATACTCGGTCTGTTTGAGCAGGCGCTCGATCATCTCCTCGTGATCGAACAGCTCCCAGGCCTCATGCACGGCATCGAGCTTGGCATGCGTCTCGGGACGACGCGGCATAAAGAGCGTGCAGCAATCGGGCGCCGCCTCGGTCGAGATATCAAACGTTCCGATCTCCTGGGCACGTGCGATGATCTCCTGCTTATCAGAACCAATGAGCGGACGGAACACGGGAATCTTCACGGCCTCGTTGACGGCCATGATGTTCTCGAGCGTCTGGGAGGCAACCTGACCAAGCGACTCGCCCGTCACAATGGCCTTGGCGCCCTCGATATGCGCGATGCGCTCAGCAACCGAATACATAATGCGGCGATACATGATGACACGCAGGTTGCTGGGGCAGGTCACCGAAATCTCGCGCTGGCAGTCACCAAACGGCACGACATACAGACGGCCGATCTGGACACCCGGCTCAAGGGCGCGAATGATATCCTGCACTAGATACTCGCTGGTATCTGGCGTCTGCGGACGACCGGAAAAATGCACCGGCACGCACACGGCTCCGCGACGCGCGAGCATCCAGGTCGCCACCGGCGAGTCGATACCCGATGACAGAAGCGTCACGACCTTGCCGGCAGAACCCACCGGCAGACCGCCCACGCCGCGCTCGGAGCGCGCGTACACGTAAACGCTGCCCTGAACAACCAGCACGTGCACCATCGCGTCGGGGTCGTGCATCTGGACCTTTTTATCGGGGAACGCCTCGCACAGCACCTCACCAACCTGTCGATTGATATCAATCGAGGTGAGTTCGTAATCGGTGTTAGAACGCTTGGCATGTACCTTAAACGAGTCGAAGGGGCCAAACTCACGCAGCGCCTTTACAGCCGCCGCGCAGTACTCCTGCGGGTCGCGATTGGTGTGATAGGCCAGGGAAACACGAGCAACGCCGGGCACGGTGCGGATAACGCGCGCCGCCTCGTCGGCCTGATGCTCGTTAAAGGTCACGAGGATATAACCGGAAATTCGAGACACGGCGTTCACGGAAAAGGCGGCCAAAGCCGCCTTAATGTTATCCATGAGGATATGCTCAAAATGTGCGCGGTTCTTGCCCTTCAGTCCAACCTCGTGATAGTGGACCAGGCAGACGCGAGCTGCCATTTAGGCTTCAGCAACCTTGTGGCCGAGCGCCTTCTCGTAACGGGCCTCATCGTAGGAGATATCGCCGTCGACGATCTCGTCCATAGCCATCGAAATGGTATCGGCACCCGAGAGCGCGATGGTGATGTCATCGACATCCTGGACGGCAAGCACACGATTGTGCTGGCCACGCAGCATGCTATTGATATCGCAGGCGCGCTTGGAGGCAAGCGAAGCGAGCAGGAAGCGGTTGTGATCGGTCTTCTCCAGAAGATCGTCAATGCAAGGCTTTACAACGGACACGGACCTCAGATCCTTTCATGCATATCGAGAACGCGAACGAGCTCATCGGTCGCGCGGTCGAGATCGTCATTCACCACGACGTCGTCGTAGCGGTCGGCAAGGGCAAGCTCATGGGCGGCGTTTGCCATGCGCAGCTCAATCGTCTCGGGCGACTCGGTACCACGACCGACAAGACGCTCACGAAGCACCTCGAGCGAAGGCGGCTTGATAAAGATCAGCACGGCCTCGGGGAAGCGCTCCTTGACCTGCAGAGCACCCTGAACATCAATCTCCAAAATCAGAGAAGCGCCAGAGGCGAGCTTGGACTGGACCTCGCTCACCAGCGTGCCATAGCAGTTGCCGTGGACCTCAGCCCACTCGACAAACTCACCGTTTGCCACGCGGCGGTCGAACTCCTCACGCGTCAGAAAAAAGTAGTTGACGCCGTCGACCTCACCTTTGCGTGGTGCTCGCGTGGTAGCCGAAACCGTCAGGCCCAGGTTCGAGCGGCGCTCGCGCACACGAGTGACGAGCGTGCCCTTGCCCGCGCCTGACGGTCCAGAAATCACAAAGAGCTTGGAATCCTGAGCACTCACTTATTTGGTCAGCTGCTCGAGGAGCTGCTCGCGCTGACGGACGCCGAGGCCCTGGACGCGACGGGTAGCGGAGAT
>CAMQPJ010000073.1 GCA_947003675.1 uncultured Collinsella sp.
ATCTGCTAACCCCCGCGGGGGGGGGCGGCCCCGCCCCCCCCCCCCTGCGGCAGTTAGGGACACTCCTTTTGCACCAGCACCCGGAAGCACTCCTGGCGCAGCCAATGAAGACCTCTACGGATGAATTCCAAGCCGCTCCGCCCCTCCAGACATCGTTTCCGTGCCTCGTGCCTGCCCCAAACAATCAAAACAAGCCCTTTTCGCCGCAACCTCAAAGGCCTGTGGGCAAAAAAGGGCAAATATGAGTACTGTTACCATTTTAGTAGCAGGCAAAACCACCCAAATTGACGTTCGGGCGACCCCTATAACCCCCTAAAGCAGCCAACCCGACTGGTTTAAGGCGTATTGAAGCCAATTTTAATGAACATGCTATAGGTTATGTTCATTATCTTTTTGGATGTAAATGCTATTCACTTAGCAACAGTACTCATATTTGGCATTTTTTGCCCACCGCCATATAACTAACGCCCTATAGCAGACAAAAAACAGGCCGCAGCCCATCGCTGCGGCCTGTTCGGAAGCAAAAGTGGGCGCTACGCGCCGTAGCCCATCGCTTGCAGCACAAACATGACGACCGTCAGCACCGTAATCACGCCGATAGTCGCCCAAGTGAGCACGTTCCATACGCGGCCGTTGCGGTTGGCGCCCATAATGTGGCGATCCGCCGCGATAACCACCTGAAATACCAGGACTACGGGCAGCAGCACGCCGTTGATGACCTGCGAGGTCATCATAATCTGGAACAAATCGACGCCAGGCATGAGCACCAACACGGCAGAAATGCCGATGATGGCCGTAATGATGCCGCGGTAAACCGGGGCCTCGTCCCAGCTGCGATCGGCACCGCGCTCCCAGCCAAATGCCTCGCAGATGGCACTCGACGTAACGCCGGGCAGCACGCAGGCAGCCAAAAAGCTCGCTGCGACCAGGCCCGAGGCGAACAACACCGTGGACCACTGGCCCGCGATGGGCTCCAGCGCGCGGGCGGCATCGGCGGCATCGCTAATCTGAATACCAGCCGGGAACAGCACCGTACCGGTCGTGATGATAATGAAGCCAGCAATGATATCAGCGGCGATCGAGCCGCTCACGGTATCAATACGCTGCAGCACGATGTCGTCCTCGCCCGCATTCTTATCGACCACGTTGTTCTGAGCCAAGAAGATCATCCACGGTGCGATGGTGGTACCGATTGTTGCGACCACAAGCGACACGTAACTGGGATCGTTCTGAATATTGGGGACGACCAAGTCGACCGCGACCTCGCCCCAGTTGGGGCCGGCCATAAACGCGGCGACGATGTAGGTCACGAACACGCAGCTTACCAGCAGCAAAATCTTCTCGATGCGCTGGAAGCTGCCCGACATGGTAAGCATCCACACCAGCAGCGCCACGAGCGGCACCGAGATGCTCGCCGGAACGCCAAACAGAGCAAGGCCACTCGCGATGCCCGCGAACTCCGAAATGGTAACGGCCGTGTTGGCGATCAGCAGCGCCGCCATGGCCAGCACGCTCCTGCGCACGCCAAAGCGCTCACGGATGAGCGAGGCCAGGCCCTTACCCGTGACGCATCCGCAGCGCGCCGCGGTCTCCTGCGTCACGATAAGCAGCACGGTCATGACGGGAAGCATCCAGAGCATCTTATAGCCATAGCTGGCGCCCGCGCTGGAATACGTGGCGATGCCGCCGGCGTCATTGCCCGAAAGCGCCGCCAGAAGACCGGGGCCCATGGCGCCAAAGATGGCCGCGATGGTCAGCTTTTGCTTGGTGCTCGCCTTTTGCTTCGTGTTTTGCACGCGACCACCTACCCCATGACCGACATGGTGAGCAGCACCGCGGCGATGCAGTACGCCACACACGAAATCATGACGGCGATGACGTTCATGGCGGTGCCCGACGTGTTAAGGTCGTGCTCGTCGCGCCAGAACAGCACCATCAGATAAATCACAGCGCTCATGTTGCCAACCAGGCAAATGACGGCAGCGATATTAAAGCAGCCGGTAAAGAGCTGCTCCTCAAACATGGTGGCATCGGGGAACGCGGCGGTGCGCACCAGCTGCGCGCACAGGTAAGTAACAAGCGAAAGGATCAGGCCCATACCCGTGCTCTGGAAGAAGAATCCCAGGTACGGTTTGGGCTCGTCGTCGTGACCGTCGTACTCGAGGAAGTAGTTCTTGACGAACGACACCATGCGCGAGGCAGCCAGCAGCACGAGCGGCATGGCGCACATGGGGAACACCACCAGATGCGCGGAGCGCAGCGCCGTCCCCAGCACGGTCGCCATAATGCACGAGGCGATGCCCCACACGACGACCCAGTACTGACGATGCACGAACCAGCTGAGCACGTTCGTCGAGTCGTCCGACGCGCTATCGCCCGAGCCGACACCGGCGATCTGCAGGTCCTCCTGATGCTCCTCGGCGATAACGTCCATGGCGTCGTCGAAGGTCACGATACCCAGGATATGACGGTTCTCGTCGCAGACAGGGATGGCAACCAGGTCGTACTTGGTCATCTCGTCCGTCACGTCTTCCTGGTCCTCGTCGGGCGACACGTAGACCAGATCGCGATAGGCGAGCTGGCCCAGCGTGGCGTCGCGGTCGGCCACGATCAGCGTGCGCAGCGAGAGCACGCCCGTCAGCATGCCGCTCGGGTCCTCGGTATAGACGTAATAGACGCTCTCAAAGTCCTCGTCGAGTTTGCGAATCGCCTCGATGGCATCGCCGACCGTCGCCGTGGCGGGCAGCGAGACAAACTCCGAGGTCATGATGCGGCCGGCGGTGTTGTCCTCGTAGCCCAGCAGATTACGAATCGCCTTCTCCTCCTTGACGCCCATCAGGCGCAGGAGCTTCTCGGCCTTCTCATAATCGAGCTCGTCGATCAGGTCGGCGGCGTCGTCCGGGTCCATCATGGCCAGCATCGACGACGCGTCGGTATCGGACAGGCCCTCGAGCATCTCGGTCATGAGCTCGTCGTCATCGAACTCCGAGATGGCCTCGGCGGCCTGTGCCGTGTCGAGCTGAGCGAACACCTGCGCGCGCAGGCGCGGGTCGAGCTGCTCGATGATGTCAGCGATGTCGGCTGGATGCAGCTCGCCAAGCGTCTTGTGCGACACCGAGAGCTGGATGTTCTTAGTCGAGCGATCGAGCAGGTCCATGTAAGACCAGGCGATAATGTCCTCGCTGAGCGGCTTGCCCAGGTGCTTCATAAAGCCCTCGACGACATGCTCGAGTGTGGGGCTGATCGCGCGCAGCAGACCGCGGGCGCCGACCTCGGCACCCAGCAGGCGCAGCTGATTTTCGCCCGACATGGAGAACTTGATGTCGTTGACGCGCACGACCTTCATGCCCTGCGTGTCGACAATCTGCTTGTTAAGTACGTCGCGGGCGAGCAAGAGTTCGGTCGGCTGCAGGTACGAAAAACGGATTTCGGTGGCCGACGTCTTAAGGTGCACACCCGTCTCGTCGATACGGTCGACCCATTTGCGCCAGCTGATCATAAACGGTGTCTTGCCGGGACCACGGAACGCGAGCGACGTCACGTGCGGAAAAACTTCTCCGGTTGCAATGCCAAAATCGTTAACCACGCCGAGCTTTTCGCCGTCGACGTCCAAGACCGGCAGTTTGAGCATCTCACTCAGATAATTCAATGGTGCTCCCCATCATTATTCCTGCGGACCGCGTGACCATGCCGGCGCGCAATCCGTGGACTTTTAGATATGTATACGCATGCGCGGGCGGCACGCCGCTCGGCGCTCACACCCCGTGCACGCGCAGAAAGCACCTGCATGGGGTCATCGACTGTATGGTCGAGGTTTGGATTTCACCTGTAACCTTTCTCTTGACCCTCATTAACCGCAGTAACTATAGCATCAGCATCGCGCTGCGGCACCGAATTTATGCGCTGCACATTGCAGGCATACCAAACGCTGACGTATCCGTGACATAGAGCCGGATGAGCACAGTGGGACAAAGCGATTAAGACCGCCCTAAACGACCAGTCGTTTAAGCACGTCCCCGATGACTACTCTGTGGTGTCGTCGTCCTCGGGGAGTTGGGGGAACACGGCGTTTTTGGGCATGGAAACCCTGGTGAGCGAGGTGAGCTTTTTGCTCAATGCCGTGTCTGTCTTGACCAGCTCGCTGAGCGTCACGATCTTGTAGCCGTCGGCGACAAGACCATCGATAATCTGCGGCAGCGCCTCGAGCGTCTGCTCGGCGCATTCATCGCTATCGGTGAGCAGCACAATATTGCCCGGCGTCATCGAGTCGAGCACGGTCGATACTTGCTCGTCGGCGCCGTTGAGCAGCCAGTCGCCCGAATCGATATTCCACGAAACCACGGCGGACACCAGGTCCATCGAGTCAATCCAGTTTTGCTCGTCAAACGCGGCGTAGGGGGCACGCAGCAACATCGTCTCGACGCCGGTCGCCGACTTAATCGCTTCGGTGCCCTTTGTGATCTGCTTGCGCACCGTCTCGCGATCCTCGCCCTTGAGCGAATCATCGCTGTAGCTGTTGGAGCCGACCTCGCACCCGGCATCGACAATCGCTTTGGCAGTAGCGGGCGAGGCTTCCGCGGCATCGCCCGAAAGGAAGAACGTCGCCGTGACGCCCTTTTCCTTGAGCACCTGCAAGATCTGCTTGGTCGCGCCGCTCGGACCCTCGTCAAATGTCAGGGCCACGTACTTTTCGTTGCCCTTGGGCGCTACGCTTGCGCACTCGACCACGCAGTCGGTGGCGGGCACGACCTCGCCGCGGTCCTGCGTCTTGCCCGACTGCTCGCCGACCCATACCTCGGAGCGGCCCTGAACGCCCCAGGTTTTGACATGCTCAATGGCACCCGTGCCCTCGACCTTAAGCTTTGGCTCGATAGTCGTGGCCTGGACCTCGTGCTTTTCGTACACGTTGCGGCCATCCTTGACCGTCACCTTCTCGCCACCCGTAAGCTCGCGACTATCCCATTTGCCTTGTTTCACGCGCTTGCCGTCGACCTTCACCGACAGCTTTTCGCCGCCATGGCGCTTGAGCACGCTGTCGTCGACGGCCAGCAGATCGCCGGCGTCGTACGTTTCGGTCAGGCTTTGATCGTCGATAAGATTCTGCAACGTAGAGCCCACGCGCACCGCGGTCTTTTGCCCGTTGAGCTCCACGTCCACGCTGCGGTTGACGTAGCCCACGACGGCAGCGATAAACAGCACGAGCGCGCAACCCACGGCGATGAGCGCATAGGGCAGACGGGACGGTCGACGCGGCGAGCGACCGTTGCCGATGCGCGCGCTGCGATCGCTAAACCCACGGCTATGGTTGAGGTACATCGCGCCGGGCTTACGGCGACGTCGACGCTGACCGCTGGGCAGCTGCCCCAGGTCGCGGCGCGCCGTCGGACGCGCACCCGAGCGCCCGTTTAAGTTAGATCCGTTTTGGCGCATATGCCCTCCCCCATAAACACAGCGAGCCGGAGCAACATGTCTCCGGCTCGCCTCCCATCATTTGGTACGTCGCTATTTGCTAGCTTTTGACGAGCCCCCGCTCGCCTTTTGATATTCGTCCTTAAAGGCCTTGAACATACCGCGCGTCTTGCCGAGCTGCTTGCCCAGTGCGCGGCTGCCCTTGTCCACGGCGACCGACCCCTTGTCATCGAGCACCTTGGCGCCCTTCTTGACCTTATCGCCCACCACGACACTGGCCTCGGCAGCCTTAGCGGCCGCGCCGCCCGAATACCCGAGCGTCTTGACCTCGTCCGAGACAATCATCGCGCCGTTCTCGTAGCCGCGCAGCATCGTCGGCGGCACCTGCGTGTCGCCCACCAACATGCTCGATGCGGCGCTGGCGGTCACATAGAACGTCTGCACAATGCCCGAGCGCGGCTTGAACTCAACGTCCGAGCAGTAGCCCACGACATCGCCCGATTCCGTGCGCACGTCCATGCCAACCCAGATGATGCAATCGTCCAGGTTAATATCGAGGCGCTTGGCCGCGGCGGCATCGTAGGTGCCCTTGACGTCGTCGACCGCGACAGCACCCTCATAGACGCCGATGGCATCGAGCGCCACAAACCGGTCGGGGCGCTCGATCATGCCCGCGATATCGGACTGGCGAACCATAAAGCCCACCACGCGCGTACCGCCCGGGGTAAAGACGGGAAAGTGAATCTTGCCGAGCTTTTTAGGGCTGCGCGGCGTGCCGTCCTTTTTGGTGCGCTTGTCTTCGGCAGGCTTACGATAAACCTTGACGCCGACAAAATCCCCTGCGCGCATTATGCCTCGGTCGAGGACTCCGTGGCCTCGGTGCCGGCCTCGGTGACGTTCTCGACCACGACGTCGGCAGCGGGCGTCACGTTGCCGCCCGAGATGGCGTCGTTGAGCTGCTCGCGAAGCTGGTCCATGCGCTCGCGGGCCAGGTCGACCTTGGCGCGCAGGTCATCGGTCTTGGCGTCGACCATCGG
>CAMQPJ010000074.1 GCA_947003675.1 uncultured Collinsella sp.
GCGCGGCGACGGCGGTCGTCGGGCTTGAGGCCGCGCACATCGCGGTTGGCCAGACGGCTGCCCAGCACCGTGCCCACGATCTGGCCGCGATTGTTGGAACGTTCATAGCTCATCATTTCGTCGCCCGAGGTGCCGTCCTGATAGGCGTGCGTAAAGTCGCGGTTGAAGCAGCGCTTGAGCTGGCGCTGGCGGGCGGCTTCCTCGTCCTTGGCAACGGTGGCTCCGGATAGCATGTCGTCAATTTCGTGACGATACACATCAACGATGGAGTACACGTAATCGGGCGCCTTCATGCGGCCCTCGAGCTTGAGCGACGCGGCGCCGGCGTCATACAGACGGCGAACAAGCTGTGAGGTGTTGGTGTCACGCGGGCATAGCGCACGCTCGCGGCCGGCGGGGGAGAGCGCGCGACCGTTCTCGTCGATCAACTCGTAGGGCAGGCGGCAGGGCTGGGCGCACATGCCACGGTTGGCCGATCGTCCCGCCATGGCAAAGCTCGAAAGCAGGCACAGGCCCGAGTAACAAAAGCAGATGGCGCCATGGCTAAAGACCTCAAGGTCCACATCGGGCGCGGCATCGTGAATGGCGGCAATCTCGTCGATGGAAAGCTCGCGCGAGAGGGTCACGCGGTCGGCGCCCTGCTCGCGGCACCAAAGGGTTCCGCGGTCGTCATGGATGTTCGCTTGGGTCGAGATATGCGTCTCGATGCCGGGCATGGTGTGCTTGACCTCAAAGAACAGGCCCCAGTCCTGGATGATGAAGGCGTCGGCGCCCAGCGTGGAGCAGCGGTGGATGAGTTGCAGCGCATCGCCCATTTCGGACTGCTTGATGACGATGTTGACCGTGACGTAGACGCGCGACCCGGCTAGATGCGCGGCGCGGCAGGCTTGCTCAAAGGCCTCGTCGGTAAAGTTGGTGGCCTTGCGGCGGGCGTTGAAGCTGCCCATGCCGCAGTAGATGGCGTCTGCCCCGGCGGCTAGTGCGGCGGCAAAGGGTTCGGGCCCTCCGGCGGGCGCCAAAAGCTCGGGTCTGCGGTTGGTGGTTCGACTGGCGGTTGCGGTCATATCCTGCCTTTCAAAATGCTCAGATATTCAAAAGTATAGTGGCGCTGTTGCGGCGGACGATGACCGCAGCCCAAGCAGGACAAAGTCTTCAGCAGCCCTTGCAGCAAAAATGATCCGTTTCCCTCCGTCCCCAGCGGATCAGGTGATCCATGGGGGACGGAGGGAAACGGATCATTTTGAGCTTCACCGTCCGGTCGTGCCGTTCAGCGGCCGACAGGCGCCGTTGGGCGATAAATTATTCTCGCAACGTGATAATAATCTTGCATCGCGCGGAAACCTTGAGTACTATCCCAAATCAAGCGCGGTGTTCAGACCGAATTGTGCCTCCCGGTGCGAACGCCGCGCTCACGCTCTCTATCTGATCGTAAGGAGAAAAACATGAGCAAGACCGTCGTGTCTTCCGATAACGCACCCGCAGCCATCGGCCCGTATTCCCCCGGCATCCAGACCGGCAACATGGTGTTCCTGTCCGGCCAGCTGGGCATCGACCCCGCAACCGGCAAGATGCCCGAGGGCGTCGAGGCCCAGGCTAAGCAGTCCCTTGCTAACGTCGAGGCGCTGCTGACCGCTGCCGGCGCCACCTTTGCCGATGTCGTCAAGACCACGGTCTACCTGGCCGACATCGCCGACTTCGCTGCCGTGAACGAGATCTACGCTTCCAAGTTCGAGGCTCCGTTCCCCGCGCGCAGCGCTTTCCAGGTTGCCGCCCTTCCGGCCGGCGGTCTGGTCGAGATCGAGGTCGTCGCCGCTCTCTAAGGCGTTGGCAACAACTAAACATGACATGCAAAAAGACCCTGCAGCGCGTGTGAACTGCAGGGTCTTTTGTCAAGCGATGCGACAAAAATGATCCGTTTTCCTCCGTCCCCAAGGAGTCAGCGGGTTAGCCTTCCTTGCGGACTTTTTGCAGGTAGCGGTAGACGCTGGGCTCCGAGATGCCCAGCGCGGTGGCGGCGCAGGCTACGGCGCCCTTGAGCATGAACACTCCGTTGCCGTTGAGGTGGCGAATGACGTCCACGCGGTCGCTTTGACCAAGCGACGTCACATCCAGCCCGCGAGCGCTCAGCAGCTCGGCAATGCTGCGGTCGATGAGCTCCTGTGTGGACTCCGAAAGGCTTTCGACCTCGATAGAGGCGGGCTCCGTGCGCGTCGGCGCCGCGTCGAAGCACGCCATGAGCTGCTGCGCCATGGCGTTGATGGAGCGCACGGTCGAGAGGTCGGTGTTGACGCAGAGCATACCGACGATCTCGTCATTCTCGCGGATAAAGTACGTCGCCGACTCCAACGTCTTGCCACCGGCACCGCGCCCCTCGTAGCCCGTAATAAACGGCAGGTCGCGATACTTGGCGTCGTGCATGATCTTGAGCGCCAGATCGGTGGCGGGACCGCCGACCTTGCGGCCGCTCACGATACCGTTGCGGATATCGACGATGGCGTGGTCGGGATCCGAGAAATCGTGTAGGACGATTTCGCTGTTCTTACCGAGTACCTGCTCCAGGAAATCGACCATCGGCAAAAAGCGACGTACGGTCTCGTTCACGGGCAACTCCTTTGGGTTCTATCGAAGTGTTCATAACAATTTTTTATCATGGTAACACGCTGCTCATCATCTCGTATATCCGCAGGTACATTGCGTAATACAGACGAACGGTAGGAATTTGGCGGTAAACGGTTGACCAAAAGAAAAGTAATATGTTATTTTGACCAGACACTTTCCTGACCTGCGGAAATGCGTTATCTCAGCTGAGGAATAGTCTGATAACAAAAAATTATTATTGAGAATGAGAATCATCTTTAATACGATATGCAACGAAGGCACAACCTCAACCCCGCACTGCGTCACAATAGAGCGTTAGATGCGAAAACAACTATTTCGAGGATTGGTGGTCAAATGACCCAGGAGACGGTTACGAACGGCACTGAAGCCCTGTTCACTCGCGAAGGCATGCCTCCCGTTAAGGAAATGATCCCGTGTGCCCTTCAGCACGTACTGGCATCGTTTGCCGGTATCATTACCCCGGCGGTCATCATGGCCGGCGTCTACGGCTTTAATAGCCAGCAGAGCACCGACATCATTCAGGTTGCACTCATTCTTTCGGCAATCGACACGGCCCTTCAGGCCTTCGCTCCCTTCCGTCGCATTGGCGGCGGCCTGCCCATCGTCATGGGCGTTTCGTTCGCGTTCCTGCCGGCCCTTCAGGCCATGGGCGCCTCGGGCTTTAGTTTTGGCGCGCTGCTGGGCGGCGAGATCGTTGGCGGTGCCGTCGCGGTCCTCTTTGGTCTGGCCTACAGCAAGATTAAGTGGCTGTTCCCGCCCGTCGTGACCGGCACGGTCATCTTCTCCATTGGTGTCTCTCTCTATCCCACGGCCGTCAAATACATGGCCGGTGGCATGGGCACGCCGTTGTGGGGCACCCCGCAGGCATGGTGCGTCGCTCTTATCACCTTCGCCGTGGTCTTTGCGCTCGCCAACTTTGGCAAGGGCACGCTCAAGCTGGGATCCGTGTTCTTTGGCATGATCGTTGGCATGATCGTTTCGATCCCCTTTGGCATGATCGACTTCTCCAGCGTCGCCACCGCTCAGGTCTTCGCTCTTCCCAAGCTCATGCCCTACGCGCTCGAGTTTGATCCCGAGGTCTGCATTACCCTCGCCGTCGTGTTCCCCATGGTTGCCATCCAGGTTATCGGTGACGTCTCCGCCGCCTGCCTGGGCTCCATCGACCGTATGCCCACCGAGCGCGAGCTCTCTGGCGCTATCGTGTCCCAGGGCCTCACCTCTATGGTCGGCGGCCTGCTGGGCGGTCTTCCCACCAGCGCCCTTGGCCAGAACGTGGGCATCATCTGCTCCAACAAGGTCGTCAACAAGTGGGTCTTTGTGATCATCGCGGCCGTCTTTGCCATCGCCGGTCTGTTCCCGCAGCTCTCTGCCGTCCTTTCCGCTATCCCGCAGCCCGTCATCGGCGGCGCGACCGTCGGCGTCTTTGGCACCATCACCATGAACGGTGTGCGCATGTTCACCCGCGAGGGCCTCACGCAGCGCACCACCACCATCGTCGGCACCTCCGTTGTCTTTGGCTTGGGTATCTGGATGGCCAGCGGTTGCCTTGCCGGCGAGGGCATGCCCACCTGGGTGTCCACCGTCATCGGCTCCAACGCCGTAACCCCCACCGCCATCATGGCCATCGTGCTCAACCTGATCCTTCCGCAGACGCCGGTCGTGGCTCAGCACATCGATGCCGCCAAGGATGCCGCTGTGAATCTGGTCCTGCCCGAGAGCAAGAAGTAACCAATTCGGTGCTATTCGCCGGTGGACGCATCGCCTCGTCCGCCGGCGCCATGCGGCGCCAAGCCGCACTTCAAAGGGCTTGTCCCTTTGGTGAAGCGTTGACGGGAGAGGGCCCGTTTCCGGTGTAGGCCGGCGCTTCGCACTTCCGCCATGTCAGAGGTGTCAAACCCCGCCTCTGATGTTGAAGGGAGCATTTATGCTTCTGGTCGCTAACGGTTCCGTCTTTACCCGCAACGCTCAGACTCCGTTCATTCCCAACGGTGCAGTCGCTATTGACGGAGATACGATCGTCGAAGTGGGCCCCGAGCGTGAGCTCAAGGCCAAGTACCCGGATGCCGAGTACGTCGACGCCCAGGGCAACCTCATCATGCCCGGACTTATCAACTGCCACACCCACATCTACTCGGGTCTGGCCCGCGGCCTTGCCATTAAGGGCTGCAACCCCACCAACTTCCTGGAGAATCTTGAGCAGCAGTGGTGGAAGATTGACGACAACCTGACGCTCGATGGCACCAAGGCCAGCGCCTATGCCACGATTCTGGATTCCATCCGCGACGGCGTCACCACGATCTTCGATCACCACGCGAGCTTCTGCGAGATCCCGGGAAGCCTCTTTACCATTAAGGACGCCGCTCAGGAGCTGGGCATGCGTTCGTGCCTGTGCTACGAGGTCTCCGATCGCCGCGGCCAGGAAAAATGCGACCAGGCCATTGCCGAGAACGCCGAGTTCGCCCAGTGGGCCGCCAAGGAGCGTCGCGATAACGACAACCACATGATCGCCGCCATGTTTGGCGGTCACGCCACCTTTACGCTGTCGGACGAGACCATGGACAAGATGGCCGAGGCCAACAACGGCCTGACCGGCTTCCACATCCACGTGTGCGAGGGCATGAACGATGTGTGGGATTCCCGCCTCAACCGCGGCGGTATCAGCCCCGTCGAGCGCCTGCTGCAGCACAACCTGCTCGGTCCCGACACCATGCTCGGCCACTGCATCCACGTGACGCCCGCCGAGATGGATATCGTCAAGGAGTCCGGCACCTGGCTGGTCAACAACCCCGAATCCAATATGGGTAACGCCGTGGGCTGCGCCCCCGTGCTCGAGTTCTTCCGCCGCGGCATCCCCGTGTGCATGGGCACCGACGCCTACACCCACGATATGCTCGAGAGCCTCAAGGTCTTCCTGATCATTCAGCGCCACAATGCCGCCATGCCCAACGTGGGCTGGTGCGAGGCCATGACCATGCTGTTCGAGAACAACGCCAAGATGGCCAGCAAGTACTTCGATCGCAAGCTCGGTGTGCTCGAGGCCGGCGCCGCTGCCGACGTCATCGTTATGGACTACAAGCCCTTTACGCCGCTGAGCGAGGAGAACATCGACGGCCACATGCTCTTTGGCATGATGGGCAAAAACTGCCGTACCACCATCATCAACGGCAAGGTTCTGTACAAGGATCGCGAGTTCGTTGGCATTGACGAGGAAAAGATCAACGCGTGGACCATGGCTGAGTCCAAGAAGCTCTGGAGCACGCTCAACGATCGCACCTACTAATAACAAGTAGATTAACGCGCGTCGGATGTTTCGCCGCATCCGACGCGCGTATAGGCGACCTCCGCGGGGTCGCCGGCGCTGTGCTAGCGCTACACCGTATTTGCGCCCGCCGCGCGGTCTCGCCGGGCGTTACAGAGAGGAGCTCATAATGAGCGACATCATGAGGCCGATCCCGTTTTCGCAGCTGATGAACTGGATCATCGAGGAGCACAAGACCCAGGACGCCATCTTTGGCGTGCGCAAGATGGTTACGACCAACCAGGAGGGCGCGCTTCCCATTTTTGACGAGCGCATCGAGACTCCGTTTGGCCCGGCCGCCGGTCCCAATACGCAGCTTGCCCAGAACATCGTGGCATCCTACGTGGCCGGTTCCCGCTTCTTTGAGCTCAAGACCGTCCAGGTTATGGACGGCGAGGAGCTCTCCAAGTGTGTGAACAAGCCCTGCATCGTGGCGCAGGACGAGTGCTACAACTGTGAGTGGTCGACCGAGCTCGAGGTTCCGCAGGCCTTTGCCGAGTACGTGAAGGCATGGTTCGCCTGCCACCT
>CAMQPJ010000075.1 GCA_947003675.1 uncultured Collinsella sp.
TGGCTGTCGCAGTGCAGCCTGGACGACCCCTACACCGTCGCCATCAGCCACGGCGAGGGCCGCTTTGTCGCCAATGACGAAGTACTCGCCCAGCTGATCGCCAACGGCCAGGTCGCCACGCAGTACGTGGGCGAGGACGGCAAGCCCAGCATGGATCTTTCCGTCAACCCCAACGGCTCCGCACTCGCCATCGAGGGCATCACGAGCCCCGACGGCCGCGTCCTGGGCAAGATGGGCCATGCCGAGCGTCGCGGCGACAACCTGTACCGCAACGTGCCCGAGCATGTCCCCGGCGACAAGTTCATGCCGATCTTTGAGAGCGGCGTAGCCTACTTCGCCTAAACCTTTCCCATCGGGTACAATCCCTTCGGGTAACATCACCCGCCACCGACGCATCCGGTGGCGGGTTCTTTTTTGCTTCGCGCATGTAGGAAGGACATCATGGAAAGCCGCAAGCCGTATCTCGCCACCCTGCCCGGACTCATCCTGGGCTGTCTCGTTTGCTGCGCGCTCTGGGGCTCCGCCTTCCCCTGCATCAAGATCGGCTACGGCCTCTTTGGCATTCCCGCGCACGACAGCGCCTCGCAGCTGCTCTTCGCGGGTCTGCGCTTCACCCTTGCCGGCATGCTGGTCATTGTTGGCATGAGCGTGGCCCAGCGCCGTCCGCTCGTTCCGCAAGCGCGTGATATCAAGCCCATATGTATCCTGTCGCTCTTCCAGACTATCGGGCAGTACTTCTTTTTCTACCTGGGACTCTCGCGCGCCAGTGCCATGTCGAGTTCCATCATCGAGGCCAGCGCCAACTTCCTAGCCATCCTCTTTGCCGCTCTGGCGTTTCGCACCGAGAAGCTCAATACGGCCAAGGTGCTCGGCTGCGTACTGGGCTTTGCCGGCGTCGCGCTCGTCAACCTTTCGGGCGCGGACGGCACCTTTGGCTTTACGCTCGACGGCGAGGGCTTTATCCTGGCCTCCACCGTCGCGGGTGCCCTTTCGACCTGCCTGATCGGCATCTTCTCGCGCGAGCACGACGGCGTCTTGCTTGCCGGGTGGCAGTTCTTGGTCGGCGGTCTGGTCCTCACCGCCATTGGCTTTTTGATGGGTGGTGCACTCTCCCCTACGGCGATTGCCCCCGCCATCGCGCTCATCATCTACATGGCGCTTATCTCCGCGGTCGCCTACTCGCTGTGGTCGCGCCTGCTTGCCGTCAACCCCGTCAGCCGCGTCTCGGTCTTTGGGTTTATGAACCCCGTCTTTGGTGTGCTGCTGAGCGCGCTGCTGCTCGGCGAGGGCGCTGGCACGAGCCCCATTACCGTCATCGTTGCCCTGCTGTTGGTCTGCAGCGGCATCATCATCGTCAACAAACCCAAAAAAGCTTAACGAACTGCCCTTATTTAGCAGAGGGGATTCATGTACTTTAGCTTAATGGAGTACATCGGTGAGCTGAGGGCCGCCACGCACGCAAGCGTGCACCCCTTTTCCTAGCGTATCTGGACGCCGGCTTTCTTTTTCTCGGCCTTGACGCGGTAGAGCTCCGCATCGGCAGCGCGAAGTAAGTCTTGCCAGGTATCAACACTATCGCCGACCCGCGCGTAACCGATGGACATCCGCAATGCATACGGCACCTCGGCACGAGCGAGCTCGTCGTTAATCGCCGAACACAGGTCTATGATGTCCTGTTCCGCCGCCGCCTTCTGGAGCACCACGAACTCATCGCCGCCATAACGTGCGATAAAACCACCAGACGCCGAGCAGACCTCTTTGAGCGTAGCAGATATGACCTGGAGGGCATGATTGCCCTCAACATGTCCATACCGGTCGTTAATCTGCTTAAAGCCGTCGGCATCCATCATAAGCAGATACACATCTTCGGCCTGATCCACATTTGAGAAGAGCGACAGCGTATAGGTCTCAAAACGGTTGCGATTGTTAAGGCCAGTCAACGGGTCGGTCGAGATCAGCTGCTCCTGGTAGATGATGTAGAGCAGCAGGATGCTCAGCGTTATACCGACGCAAAGGCCCGGCACCGAAAACAAAACCTGGAAGGTACCGCCCACCAGAGCGGGAACCGCAAAAAAGGCGAGGGTGCGATAAATGGCCTTCTTTTGCAGACTTTCGACTTTTCGAGTCTGAATAAAGGCATGCAAAGACGTATATATGATGTAGCAGTAGCTAACGATAGGTTGAATCATATAAAGTGCTCCGCGACGATACGCGCCCTGCGCATCGATATAGAACAGGGCATGCGTCCAGTAGCTAGTAAACGCCAGTACGACTACCAGCACCGCAGGCAGCGTTACAAACGCCATCCTATAGCGCGCGGTCAAAAGGCGAGAACCCTGCACCGTCTCGGAATAGATAAACCAAATGAGGCACGCGGCGGCAAAGAGCGAAAACGAAACCGCGTTGGAAATCCAGTTGGCAGCAATGCCCAGCGTGCCGCCCACACCGTCCGAAAGCGTCCAGATTATATCGAATAACATGTACGCGGCAGAGGTGTAGCCGAGCGTACTAAACAATAACTGCTGGGTACTCGAGAACAAGGAGTGGCGACTTCGCGCGGCAAGCCCGATAAGAACAATCATGCATAGCAGGAATATCTCAATCTTGAGTGCCTTAACCACTAGACGCCATCCCTTCAATATCCAAGTGGTCAGAATCGCCCAATTAGAATCTGGGCAATAAACACCCCCTACTCCGCAGGGGTAAGGGGAATAATAGCAGAGCGCCCGAACGTCACTGCAAGACAGCTTTCGTTCGGGCGCTCAAACGGCGCGAATTGCACGCCGGCTTGATTGACTCGCGTCGACGATTACTCGCCATCGATGTCGGTCGCGACGGCCTCCTCGATGGCCTCGACACCGGCAGGCGACAGATCCTCTTTGCCGTGGCAGAACTTCTTATCGACCCAGCCGGTCAGAATCGGAGCCATGATTGCCGTGATGATGACGGCAGTGGCGATCTGCGCATACGCAGTGGGCGCAAGCTCGGCATAGCGCGGGGCGACCTCGGCGAGGGCGACCGGCGTGGTCATAGCCGTGCCGGCGATAGTGGAGCAGGCAACGGCCGCCTTGCCGTTACCACCGCACAGGCGCTCGAACGCAAAGGTAATGGGACCGACGATAAAGAGCGTGATGAGGCCCAGCAGGATGCCCGAAATACCGCCGGTGATAAAGCTCGAAAGGCTCATGGACGCACCGAGCTGAAAGCCGATAACGGCGATCGCGGGATTGGCGCCGGGGACCAGCAGGTTCTTGATAAACGGGAACAAGTTGCCCAGGACCATGCCGATAACAAGCGGCAGTATGGAGCCGATGATGGTACCGACGGGGATGTTGGCGAGACCCGAGACGCCCAGGATGATCATGGTAACGGCAGGGCCGGCCGTAAAGAACAGGATACCCACGGCGCCTTGCTCGGACTCATCGCCGAACTCGCCCATGATGCCCGTATAGAGCGCCATGTTGCAAAACGTGATGCCGCCGATGATAGACACGGAGCTCAGACCCAGGAAGTTATCGTTAAAGAAATATGCCACACCCAAGCCAAGGGCGGCCGCAACAACAAGCTTGGGGATCAGTACGACGATGCCGGTCTTGATAGCGCCCGGCGTGGACTTAAAGCTGATGCCGGCACCCACAAAAAGCAGAATCGCGGCAACGATGGTGTTGGAACCGCCGCGGCAGGCAGCCGTAAAGAAGCCGCCGATCTCAAAGACCTGCGGACAGAAGGTGTTGAGCAAAAGGCCAACGATCATGGGATAGATCATGATGTCGCCCGGGATACGCGGTACCTTGAATTTCTTTTGCACGTTGGCGGTCGCTTCCTGTGCCATGAAACCCCCATTTCCGCTGACGCGGAACAAAAGCCCACGTCACACTTTGCTACAGTAAAGTTTGACCATAGTACCAGAAGAAGCAGACCGGCTCGGTGAGAAATTCGATTCGTTGGGTCAGGCAACGACATGGCAGAATCATCGCCCGACAGCAACCGAGTTCACCTACAATTGCCACCGGATCGAAAGACACAGCTTTTTAGGAAGTCATTATGACAGCTATCGATCGGGGCCGGGCGACCGCGGCCTTCAAACGCTATACCGATGCCTACGACGCCACCAACCCACGCATCGCGCTCAAAATCGAGCATACGTACCACGTTGCCGAGGCATGCGATGCCGTGGCGCGCGAGCAGGGCTGGTCGACAGAGGATATTGACCTGGCCTGGCTTTGCGGCCTGTTACACGATATGGGACGCTTTGAACAGTTGCGGCGCTGGGACACCTTTAAGGACGCCGAGAGTATGAGCCACGCAGCGTTGGGCGTCGGGGTCCTCTTTGGCGAGAACCCCGCCGATGTGCCCGCTGTAACGAGCATCCGCGACTTTATCGATGACCCGGCAGAAGATGAGCTCATCCGAGCGAGCATTGCCTATCACAGCGACTTTCGCCTGCCGGCACAACTCGACGAGCGTACACGGTGCTTCTGCGATATCGTACGCGATGGCGACAAGATCGACATTATGCGCACCATCGCCGACAGCACCGTCGACACTATCCTCAAGGTGGATGAGGACACGTTTCTCGCCAGCCGGTTCTCGACACCGGCGCTTACCGCCTTTGACGAGCACCGCTGCGTTGCACGCGACGAACGCGACGAGGCCGCCGACTACCTGGTGGGGCTCATCTGCTTTATGTTTGAGCTCGTCTATCCAGCGAGCCGCGCGCTGGCGCGCGAGCAGGGCGATATCTACCGCCTGCTCGACGCGCCCTTTGGCATTACGCGCCCCTTTGCCGATCCCGCCACGCAAGCGACCTGGGAGCGTCTAAAGGACGAGATGCGCGACTGGCTGGCGCGCGCCTAGCGCTCAAGCTGGGCCAGCAGCTCCTCGACGACCTCGACGGCATCGCCGACAACCTTGTACTGGGCAGCACCAAAGATGGGGGCATCCGGGTCCTCGTTGACGGCGATAATGCACTCCGCCCCACCGATGCCGGCAAGATGCTGAATGGCGCCCGAAACACCGATACTCACGAGAAGCTTAGGCGCAACCGATACGCCCGTCTGGCCAATCTGATGGCGATACTCCAACCAGCCGGCCTCCACGACAGGTCGCGTGCAGCCAAGCTCGGCTCCCAGAGCCCCGGCGAGTTTTCGCATCAGCGGCAGGTTTTTCTTGGAACCAATGCCGCGACCCACCACGACCAGGCGCTCGGCATCGGCGATCGAAGCCTGCTGCCCCCACTCCTCGGCGGGAATCGAGATCTCGACACGAGCCTTGGTGTCTTCCGCAAGCGATACCCGGGTAATCGTGCCAGAGCGGCTGTAGTCAAACTCGGGCTCCCTAAAGATGCCGGGGCGCACCGTTGCCATCTGAGGACGGTGGTTGGGGCAAATGATGGTGGCCATCAAGTTGCCGCCAAACGCCGGGCGCGTCTGCTGCAGCAGGCCCGTTTCCGCATCCATCGAAAGCACGGTGCAGTCGGCCGTAAGGCCCGTCTGCAGGCGTACGGCAACGCCAGGCGCCAGCTCGCGGCCAAAGGCGGTCGCACCGTACAGAATGGCCTCGGGCTTGCGCTCGGCTACCAAATCGCAGATGAGGCGAGCATAGACCTCCGCGTCGTTCTGACGCAGGCGCTCGTCACGGCAGACCAGGACCTCGTCTGCACCGGCGCAAACCAGATACTCCAGGTCACCGAGAGAACCCTCGGGGCCCATACCGACCAGTGCCACCAGACGGCAACCACGGGCATCGGCAAGCTCGCGTCCCTTGCCCATGAGCTCGTAGGCCACCGGGGCCACGACATCGTACTCGTTGGTCTGAACGAATACCCAGATATCTCGATACACATCGAGGTCAACCGCGCCAGCGGCCTCGTCACGCTCGATCGAGATAGCGTTGACGGGGCAAGCATCGACGCACCCGCCGCATAGGATGCAGCCGTCGGTTACGCGGGCGCAACGGTTGGGCCGCTCGCCTTCCACTACGATGCCGCCAGAGGCACAGGCGCGAACGCAGCGACCGCAGCCGATACAGGCTTCGCTATCGATAATCAGTCCGCTCATCTATGCCATCCCCTCGATAATCTTGGCAAGTTATGCCGCCTGCTCGGACGCCGTGCCGTCAACGGCCTCGCACGTTTGGTCGCGGTTGGGCACAAACGATCGCACGACTTGTGTCGGCGAGCCGGCAAGGCCGCAGCGCGCGGGGTCGGCGTTCACGTCGGCAGCGTTGACCACGCGCACGTCCGCCTCCTCGGCCGCACGAATACCGGCAATGCTCGGCATACGCAGTTGGCCAATCTCCTTGGCAGCCGTCATCGCGCACGGCATCTCCAGATACACCGTCTCCTCGCCGGCATCGCAGCCGTGAACAAGCGCCAGTGAACCACAGGTCGTAAAGCCCGCGCTCTGCACGCAGCTCACGTCGGTCACGCAGGGAA
>CAMQPJ010000076.1 GCA_947003675.1 uncultured Collinsella sp.
CTACCCCAATCGATATCCTTCTTCTCGACAGTCATATGTCGCTCCTTACATACACGGTTGCATACTCGCGAACCCGCACGCAAGGACCGAAGCCGGCCGCGTCGCAACGTCGCATACCCGGAAGCGTAGAGCCGGGCAGGACACGCGGGCAGCATCGAAGCCGATGGCACGTCGATTCGCATGCAGGTGATTGTACTCCCCGCACGCCTTGGATAAAACGTTTTTCTTTAACTAAGTAAAGTATTTTCATTTGCCTTCAACACAAAAGGCCCGCCATCGAATCCGATGGCGGGCCTTGGAATTAACGTCCGAAAACAAACTCGGACTAGGCGTTCTTTTTACCAAGCTTAGCCTTAACCAGGCCGACCACGGTCGGGATGATCGACACGGCGACGATGCCGATAATCAGCAGCTCAAAGTGCTCCTGCACAAACGGAATGCCACCAAAGAAGTAACCCAGCAGCGTAAAGACCGTCGACCAGGTAATGCCACCCAGCACGTTAAAGATGACAAAGTTGCGCCAGTGCATGCCGCCCATGCCGGCGATAAAAGGCACAAAGGTGCGGATGAACGGGAAGAAGCGACCGAGGAAGATGGCCAGATGGCCCCACTTATCCAGGAAATCCTCGGACTTTTTGATGCGCTCGGGCGTCATGGCCTTTACCTTGCCCGAGGCGATGATCTTGCGGCCAAAGAAGTGGCCGATCATAAAGTTGCACTGATCGCCCAGGATGGCTGCGGCCCATGCGGTGGCCAGAAGCGCCACGATGTTAAAGCCGCCGTTGTGGGCAAAGAAGCCCGAGGCAAACAGCAGCGAGTCGCCGGGAAGGAACGGGAAGAACACCACGCCCGTCTCGATAAAGATGATTAGGAACACGCAGCCGTAGGCCATAAGCGGGCCGGCGGCGATCCAGCTGGCGATCGCGGTGCGCGGGTCCTTAAGCAGCTCGGCGATAAAATTGATGAAACCCATGAAGTAAAACCTCTCAGTTGTGGGCGCGGATACGTCCAAGTTGACCAGTATACGGTTGCGGCGCCCCCTCGTGCGCAACCCCACAAAAGCATGACTCCATTACCAGCAAGTTTGCATAACTGATACCTGTCGTGCAAAGCCGCCAAGATTATTCTTCCTAATCCCTAGCGAATCGCTATACTTTACTGAATCGCATTGCCATGGCACTAAGGGAGGGCGGCCGGTGAGCTTTATCAATACCATTCGCGAGGACATCAAGACCGTCCAGGCGCAGGACCCCGCCGCGCAAAACGGTCTAGTCATCTTCCTTTCCTATCCCGGCCTGCACGCCAAGTGGAACCACGTGCCCGAGCACTGGCTCTGGGAGCACGGTCATCGTTCGCTCGCCCGCGTGCTCTCGCAAATCACCCGTCACATCACCGGCGTCGAGATTCATCCCGCCGCACAGATCGGCAAACATTTCTTTATCGACCACGCCATGGGCGTCGTCATCGGCGAAACCACCATCGTGGGCGACAACTGCGTGCTCTACCAGGGCGTCACGCTTGGCGGCACCGGCAACGAGACCGGCAAGCGCCATCCCACCCTGGGCAACAACGTCACCGTGGGCACGGGCGCCAAGGTGCTCGGCAACATCCGCATCGGCAACAACGTCAAGATCGGCGGCAACTCGGTCGTCGTCAAGGACGTGCCCGACAACTGCACCGTCGTGGGCGTGCCGGGACGCATCATCAAGCGCAACGGCTGCCGCGTGTTCGAGGAGAGCTTCGATGCCAAGCAGCATCGCGAGTACATGCCCGACGATGCCGCCGAGCAGTCCGCCCTCAACCGCCAGGGCATCACCGAGAACGCCCGCCGTGTCAAAGAGCTCGAGCGGGAGGTAGCCGAGCTCAAGGCCCTCGTCGCCAAACTTGTGGACGAACGCTAGAAGCGGACGGCCACCGACAACATTGACGCCAACGCAAAGGCGCGCCAGGGAATCCATCCCCGGCGCGCCTTATTTCCAATGCGACAAAGGGGTCGTCCCTTTGTCGCATTATGCGAACTGACTCAGATAGAGGTCGGCGTAAGCGCCCTCGGCAGCCAGCAGCTCCTTATGCGTGCCCTGCTCGATGATATTGCCGTGATCCATGACCAGGATGAGGTCGGCATCCACAATCGTCGACAGGCGGTGCGCGATCACAAAGCTGGTGCGCCCGCGCATGAGCGCGTCCATGGCGCGGCCGATAGCAAGCTCGGTGCGCGTGTCCACGCTCGACGTCGCCTCGTCCAGGATGAGAATCGCCGGGTTGTTGAGCAGCACGCGCGCAATGGTCAGCAGCTGGCGCTGGCCCTGGCTAATGCTCTCGGCATCGTTGGCCACCCGCGTGTCATAACCCTGCGGCATGGTGCGCACAAAGAAGTCGACCTGCGCGGCGCGCGCGGCCGCCACGATCTCCTCGCGCGTCGCCTCGGGACAGCCATAGGCGATGTTCTCGGCAATCGTGCCATCGAACAGCCAGGCATCCTGCAGCACCATGCCAAACTGCTGGCGCAGCTCGCCGCGGTCCATGCGGCTCGTGTCCACACCGTCGAGCGTAATGCGCCCGCCGTCAATCTCGTAAAAGCGCATGAGCAGGTTGATGAGCGTGGTCTTGCCCGCGCCCGTGGTTCCCACCACCGCGATCTTTTGGCCCGGCTCGGCGGCAAACGATACGTCGCGCATAAGCGGCTTGTCGGGCGAATAGCCAAAGCGCACGTGCTCAAAAGCGACGCGGCCCTCAACGCGACCCGGCAGCTTGGCAGCCTCGTCCGGCAGCGGATCGGCCTCCATCTCGGGCTCGTCGAGCAGGTCGAACACACGCTCCGCACTCGCCAGCGCGCTCTGCAGCGAGTTAAAGGTAAACGACAGCTGCGTCATGGGTTCGGACGCCTCGTAGATAAACTGGAAGAACGCCTGGAACACGCCAACGGTCATGTGACCGGCGACCAGCATGCTGCAGCCCACCAGCGCGATCACGATCTGCGCCAAACGGCCGATAAAGCGCACCGCAGGGCCGACGGCATTGATCATAAAGTCGGCCTTGGCACTCACGCGCGCTAGCTCGCTCGAGGCCTGGTGCACCTCGGCAGAGCTCTGACGCTCGCGGTTAAACGCACGGATTACCAGACGGCCCGAATAGCCTTCCTCGACCGCACTCGTAATCTTGGACACCCACTCCTGGCGCTCACCGGTTACGTCATGCGTGCGACGCGAGACCACCTTGGTCACCAGCAGCGACAACGCCGTAAAGAACAAAAAGACCAGCGTAAGTGGCACGCTAAACACGAACATCACGCTCACGGCGCCCACCACGGTGCCGATCGACACCAGAAGCTGCAGCAAGCCGCGCTGCATGCTCTCGGACATCTTGTCCAGGTCGTTGGTCGCGCGGCTGACGACCTCGCCGGGACGATGCGCGTCAAAATAGGCGAGCGGCAGACGATTGAGCTTTTGGGCGATGCGGTTACGCAGACGTAGGTTGAGGCGTTCGGCCACGCTCGACATCAAAAAGCTCTGGAGCGCGTAGAACGAGGCAGCGGCCGTCCAAATCATAAAGTAGATGAAGATGGTCCTACCGCAGTTCTCCCAGGTGATGTTGAAAGTGGTGTCGTTGGCAAACGCCACCTGAATGTGGCCCCACAGCTCATCGATCACGCGGGCGCTATATGCCGGCGCAGCGGTGTTAAAGATGGCATAGAACACAATGCTCGCGAACACGATATAGAAGCGCCAATGGTCGCCGGCGGCCTCGCTCCACAGGCGGCGCACCGTCGCCCAGGTATCCCGAGGCGTCTCGTCCTCGTCCTCGTCGTCCACATCGCGCATGCGCTCTGCCTCAGCGCGGGCGCGCTCGTCCTCGGCGCGCTCGTTTTCCTCGTACAGCGCCTGGCGGCGCGCCTCGCGAGCGGCCGCCGCCTTGGCGGCCTCATCCAGCTCGGGTGCTACGGCGGCCTGGTCGACCATTTTATCGGCGGCGTCCACAGCAGCGGCATCGACAAGGCCGCCTTGTTTCCTGAGCTTCTCGGCCATGCTACTCACCTCCCTTCATTTGCGATTCCGCGATGGCGCGGTACACCTCGCAGGTTTCCATAAGCTCGCCATGCGTGCCCAGACCCACAACCTCGCCGTCCTTGAGCACGACGATCTGGTCGGCGTGCAAGATCGTCGATATGCGCTGCGCGATGATGAGCACCGCGGCATCGCGCGTCTCGTCCTGCAGCGCATGGCGCAGTGCCGCATCGGTCTTAAAGTCCAGGGCCGAAAAACTGTCGTCGAAGATATATAGATCGGCGCGCTTCATGAGTGCGCGAGCAATGGCCAGGCGCTGGCGCTGGCCGCCCGAGAAGTTCGTGCCGCCCTGGGCCACCGGCGTATCGAGCCCCTGGGGCTGGTCGAGCACAAAGGTGCTCTGGGCAACCTCCAGCGCATGGAGCATGTCAGCCTCAGTCGCGCCTTCGTTGCCAAAGCGCAGGTTGCTTGCAACGGTGCCCGAGAACAGCCACGCCTTCTGCGGCACGTAAGCGATATGCCCGCGAATCTCACCTTGCGAAAGGTCGTGCAGATCGATGCCGTTCAGGCGAATGGTGCCCTTCGTTGCATCGTGGAAGCGAAGCAGGAGCTTGGCCACCGTTGACTTGCCCGAGCCCGTTGAGCCCACGATCGCGGTCGTCTGTCCGCGGCGGCAGGCAAAACTCAGGTTGCACAGAGTGTCCTCGTCGGCATCGTCAAAACGGAACGACATATGGTCGAACACGGCAACCGCATCGGTACCGTCAACAGGCTCCGCCGCGCACGTATCTAGCGTGCGCTTGCCGTCCACGATGCTCGGCTCGATTTCGAGCACCTGTTGCGCACGGTTGAGACACGCCGCAGCGCGCGGGAGCGTCAGAATCACCATCTGCGCCATCATCACAAAGAAAAGGATCAGGATCGCGTATTCCAACACGGCCGAGATGCTGCCGATTTGCATGGCGTGGACGCCCACGCGGTTGCCGCCCACCCACAGCACCGCCACCTCGGCGATATTCATCAAAAAGAAGCTGGAACTGTCGAGACCCACAAACAGGTGGTTGACCTTGATGGCGTTGGCCGCGTAATCGCTAAACACCTCGTCCAGGCGCTGCTCCTCGTGGCGCTCCTTGTTAAATGCGCGGATGACGCGCACGCCCACGATGTTCTCGCGCAGCACCACGTTCATGCGGTCGATAAAGCTCTGCAGGCGCATAAAGATCGGCGCGGCGTTAGCCACCGTAAAGACCGCCGCCACCAGCACGATCGCAACGACCACGCCCAGCAGCGTGCCCATGGCGGGATCGATGAACCAAGCAAAAATGATGCCTGCCACGGCCAAGAACGGCACCGGCAACACCAGCTGAATCGTCTGAAGGACAGCTTGCTGAATCACGTTGATGTCGTTGAGCGAGCGTGTGATCATCGAACCCGTGCCAAAGCGCTCAAAGTCGCTGGCGGACAGCTCGAGCGACTTGTCGTACACGGCATTGCGGATATCGCAGGCCACGTTGGCGGCCAGGCGCGCTGAAAGATAGCAGCCCAGCACCGTGCCGCCGCTGGCCATGCCGGTCGCGATAAGCATGTACAGGCCGTTGCGTAATATATAGTCGACATCGCCCGTGGCAATACCGGTGTTGACCATGTTCGCCAGCATCGTGGGAACCAACAGCGTACCGACGTTATCTATCAGCACCGCAAACAGCGTCACCGCAATCAGACCGCGGTACGGCCTCATAAATCTCATTAAGAGTCGCATGTGTCCCCCTCGCCCTTATCGTCAGCCTCGTTCTCGGCGGCCACTTGCCGTTTAAATGCCTCGCACTCTTCGTTCAGAACATGGGAGAACTTACCGACCAAGCGCATGATCTCGCGCTGCTCCCACGGCTCGAGCGCCTCGAATGCCTGTTGCTCGGCTTTTTGCGCCGGCAACGCGTAGCGCTTGGCAAACTGCACGCCTTCTTCGGTCAGTCGCACAACCTTGTTCTTACGACTGCCCTCGGCAAACTCCAACGTCGCAAGCCCTCGCGCCCTAAGCGTCTTGATCGCCGAATTGATGGTCTGTTTGCTGTAGAACCATTCACTCGTCAGCCGACTCACGGCAACGCTTCCGCCCGCTGCACTCGTGTCGACGAGCATCCAGTAGGCGCAGTCCGAAAGACCGCAGGCGCGCGCGAACTCCGAATAGATACGGTCAAGCCCGTTGAGCATCCGGTCGAAATCGACCAGGCTAACTGCACTATTCATCTCTCCCACCATTCGATAGTCCGAGTTTTGACCAATTTATATCTCTACATTAGTCCGCGTTTTGACTATCGTCAATACGCTCGTTGTTTATGGTCGGCTCTACATAAGCATATCGACAAATCAGAACCACCCTTAAAAAGGGTGGTTTGCTCTTAGGGTATAACCCACGGGC
>CAMQPJ010000077.1 GCA_947003675.1 uncultured Collinsella sp.
GGCTATTATACCACGGTGGCATCACCTATATGTCAATGTTGGTCTAACAGAGCCTAATTATTTGGGCCGGCCCCATTGGCGTGCAGGTCAAGGGCTTGTTTTATGGCGCACCCTACCACGATGTGCCGGCGCTCATTGCGTTTTTGACCATTCTGGTCACGACCGTCAACTTTGTGGTGTCGGTCGAGGTTAACTTCTATCCGCGCTACCGCGACTACTACAGCCTGTTTAACGACGGCGGCGTGGTGGGCGACATCGTGGTGGCCGAGGAGGAAATGCTCGCCACGCTCAACCGGGAGCTGCGGTTTTGCGCGCTCAAGCAGCTGTTTGTGACGGCAGCGGTCATCTCGCTCGAGACCACGGTGCTCTCGGCCCTGCCACTGGGCTTCAACAATCTGATGCACGGGTATTTCCGTACGCTGTGCGTGGGCTATGGCCTGTATGCCGTGGGCAATACGGTGATGCTCATCTTGCTGTACTTTACCGACTACAAGGGCGCCGTGCTTGCCTCCGGGCTGTTCGCGGGCGTGGCGGGGCTGGCGACCATCGTCTCGCTGTTCTTTCCGCAGCAGTTTTATGGCTTTGGCTTTTTGCTCGGCGCGGCGGTGTTTTTTGTTGTGGCGCTCATGCGGCTCGATACCTATACCGCCAACTTGCCGTATCGTATCCTGAGTCAGCAGCCCATTGTGGCGACCGACAAGACGGGTCGCTTTACGGAGCTGGGCTGCTTGCTCGACCGTGCCGAACAGCGCTACGAGGAGCTGCGTCTAGAGGGCGAGCCGCATGGTGCGTTTGAGCGCACGGTGGTCCGTGTGTATCGCAATCGTTGGGGAGGTCCTGATGACCGATAGGATGATATCGCGTCGCCGCTTGATTGAGGCGGCTGCCGGCACACTGCTGCTTTCGGGCTGCTCTTCGCAGGACGAATCCTCGACAAAAAAGACCAAGAAGCAGGACAAGATTAAAAAGGCCGATGCGTCTAGCGAGATCAAGCATCTTCGCGACAAGGACGAGCTGTACGAGGTTTACGACGACTCGGGCATCGTATGCATGTACCTGACGGTCTCTCGCGGCAACAGCTCTGAGAATACCGATCATAGCTGGACCGAGATCAATACCTACTCGGTCTACGACTATGCCGACATGGGCGTGACGCGCTATCAGGTTATGGGCCTGCTGCAGCCTGGCGATGATAAGGGCCCCGTTGCTGGCGAGGTCGGCTATGGCGAGGAGGCACCCAACGCCACGGTGCAGGTGCGCGGTCAGACGTCGAGTACCTATACGCAAAAGAACTACAAGGTGGAGCTCAAAAAGGGCAAGGGCACGTGGCGCCAGCAGCGCGCGATTGCGCTCAACAAGCACATGGGCGAGGGCATGCGCTTTCGTAACAAGATGGCCTACGATCTGATCCGTGGCATTCCCCAGATGATGGGCCTGCGCACGCAGTTTGTGCACTTATGGGTGTGCGACCAGACCGAAAAATCTAACGACACCTTTGAGGACTACGGACTGTTTACGCAGGTCGAGCAGCTCAACAAGACGGCGCTCAAGGCCCACGGTTTGGATAAGAGCGGGCATCTCTATAAGGTGAACAGCTTCGATTTCCATCGCTTCGAAGACACCATTAAGCTCACCGATGACCCCGACTATAACCAGACGGCGTTTGAGGGCATGCTCGAGATTAAGGGCGATTCGGACCATACCAAGTTGATCGAGATGCTCCATGCGCTCAACGACGATACGCAAAAGATCGACGATGTGCTCGACACCTACTTCGATACCGAGAACCTGGTCTATTGGATGGCGTTTCAGATCTTGACGGGCAATTGCGATACGCAGAACCGTAACTGCTATCTGTACAGCCCGCTTAACTCCAAGGTCTGGTACATCCTGGATTGGGACAACGACGGCATGCTGCGCAAGTTCGAGTTGAGCCTGACAGGGTTCTCGGATTATGCGAGCTGGGAGCGCGGCGTGAGCAACTACTGGGGCAATGTGCTGTTTAACCGCGCGTTGCGCAGCAAGTCGTTCCGCAGCGAACTCGATAGCGCCGTCAAGGACCTGCGCTCGTATTTGACCGAAGAGCGTCTGAGCAAGATGGTCGAGCATTATCGTGAGGTCACGGAGCCGCTCGTCTTTGCTGCGCCCGACCTCGATAACCTGCCCGTGACCAAGGACGAATACGAGCAGATTGCCGCGGCGATTCCTTCCGAGATCGAGGAGAACTATAAGAGCTTTCGCGAGAGCTATAAAAAGCCCATGCCGTTCTACATTGGCGTGCCGCAGATCGATAACGGTAAGCTGCGCATCAACTGGGATGCGTCCTACGACTTTAAGGCGCGCGACATTCGCTATACCGTGGAGCTTGCGCGCGACTATGCCATAAGCGACGTGGTCTTTAAGGCCGAGGACGTGCTGCTGCCCGAGGTGACGTGCGACGCGCCCGACACCGGCCAGTACTTTGTGCGTGTGCGCGCCACCAACTCCGACGGCTATACGCAAGATGCGTTTGACTACTACGTGACCGATGACGGCAAGCAGTACGGCATGAAGTGCTTCTACGTGCAAGACGGCGGTAAGGTCGTGGAGGACACGTATGAGGAGGGCTAGCGCGCTGCTTGAGCGCCTGGCGGCCCCGCCTGCGCGTGCTACGCAGGAGCGCTACCGCCACGAACTCAAATATCTCATTAACGAGGGCGAGCACGCCGCGCTTGCCTGTCGCATGTCGCCGGTCTTTAAGCTGGACAAGCATGCACGGGCGGGCGGTTACACCATCCGCAGCCTGTATTTTGACGACTACTGCAACTCGGCCTACGAGGAAAAAGATGCCGGTATTCTCATGCGCAAAAAGTATCGCGTGCGCATCTATAACGGTAGCGACAAGGCGATTAAGCTCGAGCGCAAAAAGAAGTACGGCAGCTGGATTTACAAGGAGGACGCGCCGCTCACGCGTGGCGAGTTTGAGCAGATCCTAGCCGGCGACTACGATTTTTTGCTGCGGAGCCCCCACCAACTCTGCCGTGAGTTCTACATCGAGTGCATCTGCAATATGATGCGCCCGCGGACCATTGTGGATTACGAGCGTGAGCCGTGGGTGATGGACGAAGGAACCGTGCGTATTACGTTTGACATGAACGTGCGCGCGGCGGTGGGGAGCTTTGATATCTTTGACGCGACCTTGCCCGCGCTGCCCGTGCTGGAGCCCGGCAAGCTGGTGATGGAGGTCAAATTTACCGAGTTTTGCCCGCAGCTGGTGCGCGATATGGTACCGCCTGGCGCGGCGGAGCTCACGGCGGTCTCCAAGTACTGCCTGTGTTACGAAAAGACCGCCTACTTGCGCGGCTTTAACTACTGGGAATCGGATTTTGAGAACCGAGGGGATATTTAGACCATGAGCACCAGAGACTTTTTTAAGAACTCCGTCTTGGAGGCGTTTGGTCAGGTCGACCCTTCCAAGATTGGCCTGTCGCTGCTCGTGGCGCTCGCCATGGGCATCCTGATCTATTGCGTGTACAAGCGCTTCTTTACCGGCGTGGTGTACTCGCGCAGCTTTGCCGTGACGCTTGTGGGCATGTGTGTGCTCACCTGCATGGTCACGCTTGCGATCTCGACCAACGTGGTCATCTCGCTCGGTATGGTCGGTGCTCTGTCCATCGTCCGCTACCGTACGGCGGTCAAGGATCCGCTCGACCTGCTGTATCTGTTTTGGGCCATTACCACGGGCATTACGGCGGGCGCCGGCATGTATGCGCTCGTGGGGCTCACGGCGGTGGTCATCGTGGCGATGATCGCCGGCTTCGCGAGCCACCAGGACAAGGCGCGCGTGTACATGATGGTCATTCACTACACGGGCCAGACCACCGGTGACGATATCGTGCGCGCCTTTGGGCGCACCAAGTTCACCGTCAAGTCCAAGACTATGCGCGGCGACAAAGTCGAGATGGCCGTCGAAGTGTTCTCGGACGGTGTGGATATGCCCTATGCCGACGCCATCCGCGCGCTCGATGGCGTGGAAGACCTCACATTGATCCAATATAACGGCGAATACCACGGGTAACTATGTTCCGGCGTTTTAACAAACGCCGGACCGCTCGACGCTGCGCACGCATCTGCCGGGCGATCTGCCGCTCAAACCGTCGCTCGCGTACATGAAGTACGCGTCGCTCCTCTTTCGCGGCACCTCGCCACGGCGGCTGCGCGCTCGCTGACGTTTGCTTGACCTGGGCGGGCCGATTTGGTCCGCAGGCCGTCTTCACGGGTATTATGGTGAAAGCGATTTCAATGACAGGGGTGCTCGTGGTAAAGATGAAAGATGTGGCCGAGCTGGCGGGCGTTTCGAGCGCCGCGGTCTCGCGCTACCTCAACGGTGGGTATATCTCGGCGGATAAGGCCGAGCGCATTAAGCAAGCGATTGAGCTGACCGGATATGTGCGGTCCAGCCAGGCTCGCGCGCTGCGCACCGGCTCCACCAAGCTCATCGGCGTCATCGTGCCCAAGATCAACTCGGAATCCGTGAGCCGCATTACCGCCGGCATTGGCCAGGTGCTCGGTCGCCGTGGCTACCAGATGCTGCTTGCCAATACCGACAACGCGGCCGATCGCGAGCTCGAGTATCTTGATTTGTTCCAGAACCATCCGGTCGATGGCATTGTGCTGGTAGCAACCATGATTACCGACGAGCACCGTCGGGCGATTGAATCGTGCCGTGTGCCCATCGTGCTGATCGGTCAGAATGTTGAGGGCGCGGCGTGCGTCTATCACGACGATTACGAGGCCGCCTTTGAGCTGGGCCATGCGCTTGCGGGTCGCGTGGACGGCAAGATTGCCTATATTGGAGTTACCGAAGAGGACCGCGCGGCCGGTTATGACCGCCGTCGCGGTTTTGAGGCCGGCTTGCGCGCCGCGGGCAACCCGCTCGATGCCGCCTTGATTCGCCTGGGCTCGTTTACGCTCGACTCGGGCTATGGTGCGGCGCGTGAACTGCTTTCCGTCGACCCCGATGTTTCGTTTATCGCGTGCGCGACCGACACCATGGCGGCGGGCGCGCTGCGTGCCATCGATGAGGTTCGCGGCATGGGCGAGGGTATACACCGCGTGAGCGGTTTTGGCGACAACGCGTTTTTGCGCGCGCTGACGGGCGGCATTCCCACCGTGCATTATGGCTACCTGACCAGTGGCGTCGAGGCGACCAATATGTTGCTCAACACGCTCGATGGCGTGGAGGGGGAGAGCGGTCTCAAGACGCTCAAACTCGGCCATCAACTTATGAATGTCTAGGCTTTGGGCATGTCTGCCTGCCTTTGAGGCCCCTGTTTTTGCGGTAAAACTACCATTCGCCGGCTTTTTCCTACCGTTCACCCTACTATGAAAACGATTACAGACATATGAAACTGAAAACGATTACAGTGTAAGTGTCAAAGGTAGTCGGGTGCGCATGCACCCGTTGGAGGAAAGGGAAGTCATGGACTACCGCAAATCAGCCCAAGAGGTGCTCGACAACATCGGTGGCGCCGGCAACGTTGTTTCGGCCGCACACTGCGCCACGCGTCTGCGCCTGGTGATTGCCGATAACGCGAAGGTTGACAAGGAGGCCCTCGAGAATATTGACGGCGCTAAGGGCGTCTTTGAAGCCCAGGGCCAGCTCCAGATTATTTTTGGCACTGGCACCGTCAATAAGGTCTACGAGGAGTTCATCGCGCTCAGTGGCATCGAGGCTGCCACCAAGGCCGAGGTCAAGGAGGCCGCGGCGCAGCAGCAGAACATCTTTATGCGCGCCATTAAGGTGCTCGGCGACGTCTTTGTCCCCATCATCCCTGCCATCGTGGCCTCGGGTCTGCTGCTGGGCATTATGAGCGCCCTCAACTTTATGGCCTCCAACGGCTTTATCGCGCTCGACACCAATAACTTTATCTACAAGATTGCCGACCTGGTCTCGGGCGCGTCCTTTGGCATTCTGCAGATCCTGATCGGTTACTCCGCCGCTAAGGCCTTTGGCGCCAACCCGTATCTGGGCGCCGTTGTCGGTGGTGCGTTCATCAACTCCTCGCTACAGAGCGCCTACACGGTTGCCTCCGAGGGCGTGCAGACCATGGTCAACGTCATCCCCGGTGTGTACAGCTTTGAGTGGGTCGGTTATCAAGGCCACGTTATCCCCATCGTCATCGCCTGCGCTATTCTGGCCTTCCTCGAGAAGCGCCTGCACAAGATCGTTCCCGAGATGTTCGACCTCTTTGTGACCCCGCTCGTCTCGGTGTTCGTGACCGTGCTCGTGACCCTCGTTGCCGTCGGCCCCATCTTCGTGTGGGCCGAGAACGCCATTCTCGGTCTGATTCAGGCCCTGCTCACCCTGCCCTTTGGCATCGGTTCCTTTATCGTCGGCCTGTTCTATGCCCCCACGGTCGTTACCGGTA
>CAMQPJ010000078.1 GCA_947003675.1 uncultured Collinsella sp.
GGCTATTATACCACGGTGGCATCACCTATATGTCAATGTTGGTCTAACAGAGCCTTGAAAAAAGGCTGCTGTAGAATTACATATAAGAGTCACCCGGAAGGAGCGATCGATGAAAAGTAAACGATTTGTCCTGAATGCACTTCTGGTTGTAGCACTTTTAGCGCTCTTGGCCTTCTCATGCTGGTACGCAAACCAACCAGCATTTGGCTACTTATTGTATGCAGTAATGTCCGGCGATAAGGCTTACTACACTCTACGCGCAATTGACGTTCTCTTTTTCTATGTAGCCGGCCCCTTATCAATCGCTTTGCTCGCGTTTCTTGTCATTTACAACTTCAAGAAACGTTAATAGGACCTATTTAGAATCCGAATCGTCCATGGAACCGTCGATGCCGGTTTTGGTGTCGTCGTCCGTATTGGAATCATCATCCTTGGCGAAGGGGTTCTTGAAGAAGCCCGTCGCATCGGGCTGCAGACCCGAGAGCTTGATCCAGGGATTATCGAGCTCGGGCTTGGGCATGGCCTGGGCCTCGGGCGCAGTCTCGTTGCCGATGAGCTCGGACTCGTAAATGAACGTATCGTCTCCAAGCGCGTCGTAGGCGGCGACCGGGTTGCCCTCGGCATCACGATACGGCGTGCCCTTAAACACGGCACCATCGTATGCCACGAGCTGGCGGCCGGTCTCGTTCTCGAAGTAATACACGAAGATACCCTTCAGAGCCGCGCACAGCGGAATGGCGATGACCATGCCGATGGGGCCCATGAGTGCCGAACCAATAACGAGGGCCGTCAGGCTCATGATGGGATGCACCTGGACCGAGCTTTGCATGACCTTAGGCGAAATGACGTTGTCGGTGACATTTTGTGCCACCATGGTCACGATCAAGGTCCATAACGCCAGCATCGGGCTGAACATAAAGCCGAGCACCGTGGCAATCGCAGCGCTCACCCAGGGCCCAACAACCGGAACCAAGTGCATGATGCCGGTAAAGATGGCCATGAGTGCTGCGTATGGATGGCCAATGAGCGTAAAGCCGATAAAGGCGAGGATACCACCGCAGATCGACGTTACGACCATGCCACGCATGTAGCCGCCGACCGAGCGCGAAAGAATCGCGACCATAAAACGGTACGAGGTCTCCTTTTCCTGACCAATGATGGTGCAGACCTCGTGGTGCATGCGGGGATAGTCGCAGGCCAACCAATAGGCAAGCACCAAACCCAGGAAGATGACGAACAGCTGCGAGGCCGTATTGGTAATGAGCGGGAATACACCGCGGCCAAGCTCGGCGGCAATCTGTGAGACATACTTGGACGCCACCGTGACGAGCGAAGAAAGGTTATCGTCCAGATACTCCTTGAGCGGCGTGTTGTTGAGCGTCTTGGCATGCGAGATCATCTCATTGAGGTCGCCACCAGCAACACGAAGCTGCTCGGGCAGGCGGCTCAGGACTTCCATGATCTGACCAAAGAGAATCGGCGACAAGATGCAAACGACGCCGACGAGCACGGCAACGACCACAATAAGCGCGACAAGCGAACCGATGCCGCGATTCACGCCATGGTGCTCGAGCCAATTAGTTATCGGCGACATCACAAAGGCGATGATGGAACCGACAGCGAGAAACTCGATAACCGGCGCCAGGATGCCCATAAGGTTAAAGATGACGGCGGCGATGACAATGCAGCCGACGACGCCCCAAATGCGCAGCGTCAGAATACGGGTATCGCGAAGCGTGCGGTCGGTTTGTTGGGGGTGCTCACTCATGAACGAACCATCACTCCGTCGGGGTCAATCTTGTCTTGAATCTTCTTAAGGGTACGGCGCAGCAGGCGCGAGACCTGCACCTGCGAGATGCCCAGCTTCTTGGCAATCTCGATCTGGGTCATGCCCTTTACGAAGCGCAGCTCGATCACCTCGCGCTCGCGAGGCGAGAAATCGCGAATGGCCTCCTCAATCACCAGGCGATCATCGGTAAAGTCGAGCTCGTTGTCGTCGTCGGCGTAGCGATCGAGAATCGAAGGCGCATCGTCCGAATCGGACGCACCGGGGGCCTCGATGGGCACCGAGGTATAGGCCGAGGACGATTCCATGGCTTCGAGCACCTCGTCGACGGTCACGCCCAGGTAATCGGCGATTTCCTCAACCTTGGGCGAACGTTGAAGCTCGTTGGTGAGCTTGTCGGTAGCCTGGTTGACCTTGGCAGAGAGCTCCTGCAGACGACGCGGCACGCGCACGCTCCAGCCCTTGTCGCGGAAATGACGCTTAATCTCACCCAGAATAGTAGGTGTGGCAAACGTGGTGAACTCGAGCCCGCGCTCGGGGTCAAAACGGTCGATAGCCTTGAGCAAGCCCAGATAGCCGACCTGCAAAAGGTCATCGAGCGGCTCGCCGCGGTTCTTAAATTTGTTGGCAAGAAACCTTACCAGGTTCATATGGGACATGACGAGCTGCTCGCGGGCATCCGGATCACCGGTCTCCTTATAACGACGAAACAGCTCGCGGGTTTTCTCCTTGTCCCAAGCGGTCTTGCCGCTCCGGGAACGTTCGGTCATATTAGATATCCGCCTTGAGGTCGAGGGAAAGCGTTAGGGGTGCCGTAGTCTTTTCGTAGGAATCGCACACGCTCGCCAAAATGAGCTCGGCATATACGGCAGCCTGGTCATCCTCATCGACAGTCGCCTGATCGCCAAAGGTAAAGGTCATGCCCACATGCGATTCGTCGACATCGAATTTGATCGAGATATCGTCGGAATCAACGGCCGTGCAGCCAAAGATGAAGGCTTCCTCGGCAGCCATACGGATGTCCTCGATTCGATCAACGGACATAGAGCACAGGGCGCCGACGTTGGCGGCCGTCATGCGCACCAAGCGCGCGAGACGCGGATCACCGGCAACGCTCAGCGTAATGGGGCAGGTTGCTTCGCTACTCATCGCAGGACTCCTCGGAGGTCTCGGCGGGCGTATAGGTGTAATACTGAGCAGGCTTGGCTGCGGGCTTCTGAGCCGCATCCGCACCATCGGCGACCTCATCCTCAGCCTCACCAATCAGAACGCGCTCGGTAGGCTGCTCGGCCTCGGCAGCAGCTGCGAGCTTGCGATCGGAGTCGGCTGCAGGAGCCTTCACCTTATTGAAGAGCTTCTGCACGGCACCAGCCGCAGAGTCGGTCACGCTCGACACGGCGTTGCTTGCCTCGGCCACACTACCTGTAACCTCGGAGATGTCGCGAACGACCGCCTCAACCTCAACGAGGTTGGACGTCAGGGCGTCAACCGCGGTCTTGCTCGACTTGAGCAGCGGCTCCACCTGGGCAAGTGCCGGCGTAAGCTCGTCTACGGCGCCATCGAGCTTTGCCACCACGGGCTGTGCCTCGGCGAGTGTGTTGTTGAGGTCGCTCACCGTCTTGTCGAGCGAATCAACGACGGTGCGGGTCTTGCGCAGCGTGAGCGCGAGCTCGATAACAGCCCACATGCCGGCAACGGCGAGCACCAGCAGGGCGATTTGAATGGGACTCATACAAGCCTCCCAAAGGAATCGAAATACAGACGCTGTTCATGGTACCCCAAAGAAGGGGAAAGATACCCAAAGGGAATGCGCGAAGCGCCAATGACCTACTTGGGAGCGTTGCCGCTACGGTCGCGCTCGCTTTGCTCCACACGCCACTCTTCCCAACCGCGGCCGGCAGGCTGCCAGAACGCGCCGCGCTCCAGTCCCTCAGGCAAATAGCGCTGATCGACCCAGCCTTCGGGATAATCATGCGGATACTTATACACACCGTATTCGTCGCTGCCCGGGCGATGACGGTCGCGCAGATAACTCGGCACCTCGCGCAGCCCACTTGAATGGATATCTGCCAGCGCCGCATCTATCGAAGCCTCGCAAGCGTTGGATTTAGGTGCCAAGCACACATAGAGCGCAGCCTGAGCCAGGTTAATGCGGCATTCGGGATAACCAATGACCTCGGCAGACTTAAACGCAGCATGTGCCACCAAGAGCGCCTGCGGATCGGCGTTGCCGACGTCCTCGGAAGCGTGGATCATAATACGCCGCGCAATAAACTTGGGATCCTCCCCAGCATCGATCATGCGTGCAAGCCAATAGATCGTGGCATCGGGGTCGCTGCCTCGCATGGACTTGATGAACGCACTGATAATGTCGTAGTGCATGTCGCCGTTTTTGTCATACGAAAAGCCACGACGAGGGTTGGCAATCTTCACGTCATCCACGGTGATGGGATAGCGCTCCCCCGCCGCCGGCGCTGGCGTTCCCTCGGTATCGGGACGCGTGACGGCAATCTCGCTCGCAAGCTCAAGCGTCGTGAGCGCCGAACGCGCATCGCCCGCGGCCAGCGTGCAGATGGACTTAACCGTATCCTCATCGGCAGAGAACTTACCGCTCAGACCCTGCGGTGCCTCGAGTGCACGCTCGATGAGAGTCGCGATATCCTCGTCCTTTAAGTGCTCAAGCTCCACCACGCGGCCACGCGAGAGCAACGCCGAGTTGACCTCGAAGTACGGATTCTCCGTCGTGGCACCAATCATAATGACGGTACGGTTCTCAACTGCATGCAGTAAGGCATCCTGCTGCGACTTGGAGAAGCGATGAATCTCGTCGATGAACAAGATGGTGCGTCGGTCGTACGTATTCAAGCGCGTCTTGGCCTCGTCAATCACGCGACGCAGGTCCTTCACGGTACCCGTCACGGCGCTGACCTCAACAAACTCGCTCTTGGTATGGTTGGCGATGATATGCGCCAGCGTCGTCTTGCCCGTACCGGCCGGCCCATACAGAATCACACTCGACAGAACGTCATGCTCAATCGCGGCGCGCAGCCACGAGCCCTTACCGACGGCCTTTTGCTGACCCACGTACTCGTCGAGCGAATTGGGGCGCATGCGCACCGCGAGCGGCGCATTCTGAAAGGAACGCTCGCGCGTCGAAGCAGAAAAAAGGTCGTCCATAGCCATCCCGTGCATCAATCAAAAACGTTTTCCTCTAACAGTATACCGAATATATACGAACTACCGTTCGTTAATATAGGTACGGTGCGGAAACTTTAATCCCGGG
This sequence comes from uncultured Collinsella sp., assembly GCA_947003675.1. Taxonomy (GTDB): domain Bacteria; phylum Actinomycetota; class Coriobacteriia; order Coriobacteriales; family Coriobacteriaceae; genus Collinsella. Next base: position 5,070 of record CAMQPJ010000078.1, read on the forward strand.
AACAACTTGCTCGTGAGCTCGCAGAAATAGCCGTCCGTCATGCTCGAAATGTAATCCACTACGGTCTGATCCTTATCGTCCTGCCAGGCATAGGTGCGATCGTAGTAGGAAAGCTGCTGTTCAATGCGCGAAATATGATGCTTAAAGATGTACGAGAACTCGTCGCCTTCGTTTATATCCTGCAGGCAACGGTCGTAGAGCTTTTCGAACGCCTCGCGCAGCTCCGCTTCGGAGTCGCCTTCGATGCCGCCCTTGCTATAGATCTTTACGTAGTTCTCGCGCTTGGCTCGGCGGATCTCCTCAAACAGGTCCTCGCTCATCTCGATGCGCGGCTTGCCATAGCTGTGCTCAACGATATCGATGGAGGCATGCGTAAGGATCCAGCTGTTGTATGCCCCACCCAGGCCATCGTCAAAAGCATCGGGTGCCAGTAGGCCCGCCGCAATGGCGTCTTGGCGATCGCGCCCAACGTAGGCAAGGATATCCGAGATGCGGACCACGCAGCCTTCGAGCGTCATGGGACGCAGGTGCTCAATTGCGCTATAGCCCTTGGCAATGCATTCCTCGACGGTTCGGTCGAACTGGTCAAAGGAACCCATGTCCGAAAGCTCAAACACGCGTTGCTCGTACTCGCCGTTATGGCACAAGACGCCGTCGAGCGTCTGGAGCGACACGTTACGACCGTACAGCGCATCGAGCACGCGAACCGACTGCACGTTATGAAAAAAGAAGCGGCCGGTACGCTCGTGATAGATATCGTTGAGGAATCGCTCACCGGCATGGCCGAAGGGCGTGTGGCCCAAGTCGTGGCCTAAGCCAATCGCCTCGATCAGATCGCAGTTGAGCCCCAGGGCGCGACCGATATCGCGTGCGATACGCGAGACAAGCTGCACATGCAAACCGCGGCGCGACAGATCATCATTGCTACGGAAGCTAAAAACCTGCGTTTTGCCTGCATAACGGGCGTACACCGGAAGATGAAGAATCTTTTCGGTATCGCGCATAAATGCCGGTCGCATAAGCGTGCCTTTGTCGGCAGCGCGATCAATACGACGAATGACCTGGTTGTCGTTGCAACGATACGGGTTGACAGAACCCGAAGCACGATCGGCGGAAATGCGCTCGACAAGCTCGGGCGACAACGCCGACGGAATCCGGTCCATGCGCGCCTTAATGACGGCCGTTTCTTGATTAGTTGCCATGGCATGCTCCTTAAGAAGGATGCGCAATCGGTTACAATGTGCAGCCCACGACCTCGATTATGGCAAAAATCGGCACCAAAAACGGGAGCAATGGCAGGGAGCGCGATTTTG
>CAMQPJ010000079.1 GCA_947003675.1 uncultured Collinsella sp.
TAGCGGGTGGTTTAAAGCTGGCCGCTGCGCGGCCAGCAGACTAAAGTCTTGAAAAAGACCGCCGGCGCGGGGGCGGCGCCGGCGGTTGCGAGAGAATATCAGTTGTTGGCCGTTAGGCAGCAACGGCCTCGTAGACCGTGGCGCCCGAGAAGCTATCGTGCAGGCTCTTGCCGCAGATCCACGGCAGCTCGACGACCTCGCAGACCGTGTTGACCAGCTCGGAGCAGTCAGTAAAGTGGCCCTTATCGTTGAGGGCCTCGCAATCCTGAACACGCCAATAGCCATCGGTGTGCGTGATGTAGTACTCGTGATCATTGATCGACACGAAAGCGCGCGTCTTGGAACGCAGCAGCTTCAGAAATCCTTCGAAGTCGGTCTCGACGACATCTCCAGCCTGGAACATGATGTTACCTCCTGGCCCGGCGCCACCATGGCGCGTTGATAAACGTTGGTGCTCCTTTAGTAAAACCTTTATCAGAGGTTATGCGTTCGTCATTTAGGCAAGTGGTAAAAAACCGCAGGGTAGACGGGATAAAACGTTTAACCATCCCATTTGTTTGTCACATTCTGAAGGTACTTTTATGCAAACCTACTTTCCCAATTGGAATCTATCCTTTTGGCCGGGCAATTGACCGTCTATCGTTTAAGCCCGGCGGGTATGAACGGGGCATCTGCAACGCCACCGCAAGGAGACACCATGGAGACTATCGAAGCACTCATTCACCGCCGCAGCTGCCGCAACTACAGCGATCGTCCCGTCGAGGCCGAAAAGCTTGCACGTATTATCGAAGCCGGCCAATATGCACCGAGCGGCATGGGCCGCCAGCCGGTGACGTTTGTCGCCGTCACCGACCCCGCGACCGTCGAGCGTCTCTCACAGCTCAACGCCCAGGTCATGGGCAGCAACGGCGACCCCTTCTATGGCGCCAAAACCGTTGTTGTGGTGTTGGTTGACCGCAGCGTGCCCACACATCTGGAAGACGGCTCGCTCGCCATGGGCAACTTGCTCAACGCCGCCTATGCACTGGGTGTCGATTCGTGCTGGATTCACCGCGCGCATGAGGTCTTTGACTCGCCCGAGGGCCTGGAGCTGCTGGCCAGCTGGGGCCTGCCCGCCGACGGCAGCCTGCGCGGCGTCGGCCACTGCATTCTGGGCTATGCCGAGGACACGCTACCCGAGCCCAAACCCCGCCGCGACAACGTGGTGTACGTCAAGTAGCGCAGGAGTGTCCCAAACTGCCGGCAGAAAAGGAACGTCCCCTTCTGCCGGCAAGCTATGTTGATATTTGAGTTGTCGTCGCTTCGCTTGTCTGGGTCGTTTCGGCGTCGTCGCCTTGCTTGTCTTCGTCCTTTTGTGCATCGGCGATGGTGGAGGCCGCCGCAACGATACCGCGCTGGGGCGCGACGCCCGTCTGGGTCTGAGCGCCCTCGATAACTTCTGTGCCTGCATGCGCGAGCTCGGGCGATTTAAACACTGCGTCCAAGTTGGCGCCACCGCCGGCGTAGCCAAGCGCAGCGAGTGCGATGACGATCACTGCAACGACGACCGCGATCGGAACATAACGATGCCAACCAGCCGGATTGAGTCCGCTGCGACGAGCCGCCCCGCGGCTGATGTAACCGAGCGTGCCGTCGTGCTTGAGCTTTGAGCCCACCACGCGCTTGCGGCCCCACAGCGACGACTCGGCCTGCATGGCCAAGCGAGCGCTTGCCGATGGATAGCCATATTTAGTGCGTTTGAACGAGCCATCAAACCCCGAGGCGTGTTTGCCCCACGTCACCGATGTCGTGCGTCGGTTGACCGGCGCGGCGCTCCGCCTTCTGCGGCTCGGTTTTGAAGTCTCAGCCATTTGCCCTCGCACGCCGTAACCAAATCGAAACAATAACGCTTTGGACTGTAGCACACGCGTCGCGCGCGGTCACGGGCGCCTCGCTCAACGGTCGTCGTCCTTCAGCAAACGCCACAGCGTTGTACGGCTTATGCCCAGCACCTCCGCCGCACGGGTTCGGTTGCCGTGGAGATGATCTACAACCAAATGCGCGATATCTCGCTCGGTATCGGCCAGCGGTCGCAGGATATACAGGTCACTTTCGAGTGTCGGGGCGCCAAAGGTTGCGGTCTTAATCACGTCCTCTTGGGCGAGCACTTCCTCCGCCACAGTGCGGTCCACCGTGCCCGCCCCCACCAATATATACAGTCGTTCCGAGACCTCGCGGAGCTGCAGATAATTGCGCGGCCAGCGGTAAGCATCGAGCGTCTTCGCCGCCGCGGCAGACAGCGTGGGCGCTGACGTCCCAAACGCGTCAGCGAGATATTCCAAATAGCGCGCAACCTTCTTCGACGCGGCTCCCTGCTCGGCGATTGCCGGCGCCACGCTCACCGCACAGGCGAAGCGCTCGGTCACAAAAGCGGCTTGATCACTTTCGCTGCCGCCCGGCATGTCATTCGCCGTCAGCACCACATGGCAGCGCGTCGCCAACGCGGTGTCGGCCATCGTGGAAACGAGCTCGCGAAGGCGTTGGGGACCAACCGCATTCCAGTCCTCAATGCAAAGGGTCAGCCCCGTTTGGAACAGCGGCGATTCGGCGCTTTTGAGCACATGGCGCCAACCGCGATCGGTGAGTTCATCGAGCGCGACGGAAACAAAGGGCTGACCGGCAAAAGGACCGTCCAGATAGAGGCGCTTGGCGATCTCGACCTGACCCGCTCCCAGCTCGCCCTCGAGCATAAGGGGCACACCGCGCGCGTAACTCTCTGCAACCGGCGCAGCCACCGAGGCCGCCCCCTCAACGATGCCGTACGCGCTCGATTCGTAGCGAGCCTCAACTTCGTCGGCGTTGAGCCACTCGATACCCGCATGCGCCGCGGCACCGCGCACCTCGCGGACCACGACGACCCAAAGGCCCCCGCCCTCTTTGTCGGTGGGGCGAACGGTCAGGCTCAGGCGCGCACCCGCACGTCCCATAACCAGACGCGCGCCGTCTCCTATACGGTCGAGGCGCTCAGCGACAAAAGCCGCCACATCCCGCTCGAGCGCCGCGTCATTCATGGTCGAGATCGCGACGTCCCCACGCGCATCGATTGCCAATGCCGAGGCCCCGGCAGCAGCTAGGGCATCGGTCAAGATGTTCAGCTTGGCATCGCTATCCATGATTTGCCCCTGTCCGCGGCGACGTGCAACCGCCGACGGTCGTACGACCGAGTGTTTCAAAATTGAACGATATTGCTCACCAAACACTATAGGGCAGAAAGCGCCGTCCTGCGAGTATAGGTGTTGCCCCGCATCGCCATCCTGGCGGGGCGATAAGAGCTCTTCGGGACCTATCAACCTGCGGACAAGCCATACCCGCAAGAGCTCCTATCGCTCCACCGCGGACATGAGCTCACCAGCACGCAGCGCGCAAATAAGCTACTTCTCTACCAGATTCCCAGCACGTGTTGCATTCCCAAACTCATGCACGCAATGCCAATCCAGCAGCAAAAGCCCAATGCGATGGGCTTGCCGCCCTTTTTGACCAGCTCGACGATATCGGTATTAAAACCAATAGCCGCCATGGCCATCACGATAAAGAACTTTGACAGCTCCTTGATGGGCGCCGTGATGGACACAGGAAGCTGAAACACCGTGGTGATCACGCTCGCCAGCACAAAGAACAGCACAAACATGGGAAACGCGCGTTTAAGCGAGAACGTGCTTTTGGCGTCGCCGCCGGCCTTGCGCGCCAGATGCATCTGCCAGCATGCGAGAACCAACGTAATGGGAATAATGGCCAGCGTCCTGGTGAGCTTGACCACCGTGGCGCTTTCGAGCACATTGGCGCCGGGATGCATACTGTCCCAGGCGCTCGCCGCAGCCGTTACCGACGAGGTGTCGTTGATGGCGGTGCCGGCAAACAGGCCAAAGCCCTCGTTGGTCAGCCCGAGCATGCCGCCGAGCGTCGGAAACACGAGCGCCGCGATAACGTTAAACAGGAAGATGACCGAAATAGCCTGGGCAATCTCGCGATCGTCGGCATCGATGACGGGCGCGGTCGCGGCGATGGCAGAACCGCCGCAAATCGACGAACCCACACCCACAAGCGTCGCGATCTTGCCTGGCACGTTCATAACGCGGCAGAGCACAAAGGCAATGACAAGCGAGGTCGAGATCGTCGCCACGATAATCGGCAGCGACTGGGCGCCTTTGGACAGAATCTGCGAGAGGTTCATGCCAAAGCCAAGCAGGATAACCGCGTACTGCAAGACTTTTTTGGACGTATAGGTAACACCGGCGGCGAGCTGTCCGCGGCAATTCTTGGGAAAGACGAGCGCCAGGACCATGCCAAAGAGGATGGCAAATACCGGCCCGCCGACCACCTCAATCTGTTTGCCGAGCAACGTCGCGGGGATGGCGATGATCAGGCAGAACAAGACGCCCTTCCAGCGCTCGCGTACGATATTCGCCAGTTGCATATGGGATTCCTTCTTTCTATTTCACGTTTGCGACGGCTTATGATACGGCAACATTGAGCGCAGCCCTGTGCAAATACAGACCAAGATGCCGCAATAGTTCTCGGTCGACAGCCGAATTACCCACCGCGCCAGGCTGATTCGCGGCATAATAAACAACTGACATATGAGTTTGATAGAACAGTTGCGAGGCGCTATGGAAGAATCGATGCACGTCGGCGAGCAGGAAGCGAGTCTACAGGACCAGTCCTACCACACCATTCGACGCAAAATCGTCTACCTGGACTACAAGCCGGGCGAAAAGCTGGGCGTCAAGCAGCTTTGCGACGACCTGGATATGGGGCGCACCCCTGTGCGCGAGGCACTGGTGCGTCTGGCGCAAGAGGGTCTGGTGCGCACCGTGCCCCAAAGCGGCACCTATGTCTCGCCTATCAACCTCACCCTCGCCGAGAGTGCCTGCTACATACGCGAGCACCTGGAAAAGCAGGTGATTGTGGAGTGCTGCGCCCGTGCCACCTCGGCAGGCATCGAGCAGCTTGACCGGGCCATCGCGCTGCAGGAAAAGGCCATGGCCGAAGAGGATCGCATCGGATTCTTTTTAAGCGACAACCTCATGCACCGCATGATCTTTAGCATCGCGTGCCGCAGCACCGTGTGGTCATGGCTCGAAGAGACCAATGCCGACCTGGAGCGCTTCCGCTGGCTGCGCGCCGCCACGCAGACGCTCGACAATCAGGAGATTGTTAACGAGCACAAGCAGATCCGCCGCGCCATCGCCGGTCGCGATCCTATCGAGGCAAGCTTTTTGGTCAGCAAGCACCTGCATATGATGTTCCGCAACCAAACCGAGGTCCTGGACCAATATCCCAAGTACTTCGAGACCAGCAAGCTCCGCTAACCTGCCAAAAAGGGACAGGTTTATTTTGGCAGGCTTTATCTGGTCAAATGCAACAAGGCCCGGCTCCGCTGCAACGGAGCCGGGCCTTAGTTGTTAGGATGACGGAACTCGATTACTCGACAGTAACGCTTTTCGCCAGGTTTCGGGGCTGGTCGACGTCGCAGCCGCGCAGGATGGCGACCTCGCGGGCGAGCAGCTGCAGCGGAACGCTCGCCGTGATGGGGCTGAACACGTCGCGGACGGCCGGCACGCGAATGATGCAGTCGGCGATCTTGTTGATCTCCTCGTCGCCCTCAGTGGCAACGACGATGACCTTGGCACCGCGCGCCTTGCACTCCATAAGGTTCGACACGGTCTTGTCGTAGGTAGCGCTCTTGGTGGCCACGGCGATGACGGGGAAGCCCGGATCGATCAGCGCGATGGGGCCATGCTTCATCTCGCCGGCAGCATACGCCTCGGCGTGCAGGTAGCTGACCTCCTTGAGCTTGAGCGCGCCCTCGTAGGAAATAGCGGCACCCATGCCACGGCCCACGAACAGTGCGGACTGCGCGTCCTTGCACAGCAGGGCGGCCTCATGCACGGCCTCGGTCTGCGTATCCAAAATCCACTGGATCTGCTCGGCCGTATCGGAAAGCTCGCGGAACATCATGCGCGTCTGCTTAGTGGTCAGACGGTACTTGACCTGCGCCAGCAGCAGAGCCAGCAGCGTCAGGCTCACAACCTGGCCGATGAAGCTCTTGGTCGAGGCGACCGCGATCTCCTTGTTGGCCTTGGTATAGATGACGCCGTCGCTCTCGCGCGCCACGGGGCTGCCCACCACGTTGGTGATGCCAAAGACCTTGGCGCCCTTGATACGCGCGTCGCGAATGGCGGCGAGGGTATCGGCCGTCTCGCCCGACTGGGACACGGCAACGACGAGCGTCGTCGGCGTGATGATGGGGTTGCGATAGCGGAACTCGCTGGCAGCCTCAACCTCGGTGGGAATGCGAGCCCAGCCCTCAATAAGGTTCTTTGCGATGAG
>CAMQPJ010000080.1 GCA_947003675.1 uncultured Collinsella sp.
CCGGTCAGCGGATACGAGTCTCCGGGAAACTCGAGCTGTTCGGAAAGATCGACGGTAACGCTCGGGAACTCAGCCATTACCACTGACCATTCTGCTGGGCGGCACCCTCGTTGAGCTGCTGACGGCAACGGGTGACGGTGCCGGTCAGGCTCTTGAGGTTCTCCTCGAGGTGCGTAAAGACCTGCTCGGCGTAGTCCTCGGCGGCATAGCGCGTCTCGCGCTCATACTGCTGGGCACGGTCGCGGATATCGTCGGCCTGCTGCTGCGCTAAGCGGACGATCTCTTGCTCACCGGCAATGGTGAGGGCCTGCTGCTGAGCATCGGCGATGATGGAATCGGCCTGAGCGGCGGCGGAAGCCATAAGCTCCTCGCGCTCCTTGAGGATACGGCGGGACTTCTGCCATTCCTCGGGATAGCTCATGCGGATCTCGTCGAGGATGTTAAAGAAGACGTCGGCGTCGATAACCTTCATCTGGGCGTTCTTGCCGAACGGCGTCTTAGCCTCTTCGATGAGCCCCTCGAGCTCGTCGACAAGACTCACGATCCTGTCGCCAGGAAAATTCTCGCCCGGCATCCGGTCTCCTTTCATAGGTAACATATCATCGTGTTAGTTTACCACATGCCACCAGGCATTAAAAAACGTCACGAAAAGCGATGTTTGAGCGCCTTGACCACATTAGACGGAACAAAATTAGAGACGTCGCTACCGAGCGAGGCAATCTGGCGAACCACCGAGCTCGAGATATAGCCGTACTGCGGCGCACTCATGACAAAGATGGACTCCAACTCGTTATCCAGGCGGTAGTTGAGGTCGGCCTGCTGCAGCTCGTACTCAAAGTCGGTCATGGCACGCAGGCCCTTGACCACGGCTCCTGCTCCCTGTTCGCGGGCAAAATCGACCAAGAGGCCGGTGAAGGGCAGCACCTCGACGCCGTCAATATCGCCGAGCGCCTCACGGGCCAGCGCCACGCGCTCGTCGAGCCTAAACGTGGTGCCGACGCCGTTTTTTCCCTGCGACTCGGCAACGGCAACGATCACGCTGGGAAAGATGCGGCGGGCGCGGCGGATGACGTCGATATGGCCAAACGTTATGGGATCGAAGGTGCCCGGGACAATCACGCGGTTGATGGTGTCATTCATGGGCGTCCTCCAAAAGCGAATCATCGTCATGGTCGCTGTCGCCGGCATTGCCAGCCTCGTTCGTGGCCGACCAGCGCAGCAAGTCAACCGAAGTTATGCCGTAGCGCTTCTCGCGCACGGTCTCAAAACCGGTCGGGTGAGCGCCCGTATCGGCCGCGGCGTGCTCAAAGAGTGCGTAGGCGCCCTGCGCCAGCAAGCCTTGCTGAGCTAGGTTTTGCAGCAGCTCCTCGACCGGCTCGGCGCCAAAAGCATAGGGCGGGTCGAGCAGAACCAGGTCAAAGGGACCGCCTGGCACGCGGCCGCGCGAAGCGCTTGCCAGCACGTCACCCGTCACCACGCGCCAACGCGCACGGTCACGGCACAGCGACTCGATATTCTTGGTAATCAGACGAGCAGCGTTGCGATCGATCTCGAACGTGGTGAGCGAGCGGGCACCACGCGAGAGCATCTCGATGCCCAAGGCGCCGGAGCCGCCAAAGGCATCCAGCACGCGGACCTCGTCCAGATCGAAGTCGAATGCCGACATGACCATAGATGCGCACGCCTCGCGAACGCGATCGGTCGTGGGGCGGGTGACATCTCGACCACGGGGCTCCTCGATCTTACGACCGCGCCATTCGCCTCCGATGATTCTCATCCTCCGCTGACCTCCTTAAAGATGTGTCGATACCGCGTGGCGACCGCATCGCGCAGAGGGCGCGTCGCCACGGAGTCAAGGTTGCAAGCATACCGCAAGAGCTCGACCGCGTCCAAATGGGCCCACTCGATCAATTCCTCGTCGGCATCGAGGTCAACAAAGCGCAAGGTCACGCCGCCATGCTGGCGGTAACCCAGGATTTCACCCTCGTGGCGCAGACGCAGGTCCATCTGGGCGAGCGTAAAGCCGTCCGAGGTCTTCTCGAGCGACTGGAGGCGGTCTTGTGCCGCCGACGCGCCGCCGTTGCCCTTGGAGTGCGTCATGACCAGGCACGTACCCGACACGCTGCCGCGGCCTACGCGCCCGCGCAGCTGGTGCAAGGCCGCCAAGCCAAAGCGCTCGCCATTCTCGATAACCATGACGGTGGCGTTGGGCACGTCAACGCCCACCTCGACCACCGTGGTCGAGACGAGCACATCGATCTCGCCACGCTTGAAGGCATCGATGACCCGGTCCTTCTCCCCCGCCGGCATGCGGCCATGGAGACGCTCGATGGTAAACCCCGGTAATGCCAGACGAAGGCGATCGAGCTCGGTCGCCGTGTCATGCAGCGGCACGGGCACGGTCACGCGGCCCTCGTCGTCGCGAACGATGCCGGGTACGTCTTCGAGCTCATCGGCCGAATCGCTCGGCTCCACGAGCGGACAGATCACGTAGGCTTGCTGCCCCTTTTCGTGTGCCTCGCGAATGGCGCCATAGGCCAGGTCACGACTCGACTCGGTGAGGACGCGCGTCGTCACGCCGGCACCCGGAACGGGACGATGGCGGATGATGCTCGTATCCAGGTCACCGTAGACCGAGAGCGCCAGCGTGCGCGGAATCGGTGTGGCGGTCATGACCAGCAAGTCGGCACCCGGGCCTTTTGCGCGTAGAGCGTTACGCTGGCCCACGCCAAAGCGGTGCTGCTCGTCGATCACCACAAGCGACAAATGCTTGAACGTGACGTTCTCCGAAAGCACCGCATGGGTACCAAAGAGCACGTCGAGCTCGCCAGACTGGAGCCGAGCATGAATCTGTTCACGCTCGGCCGCCGGCGTGGCGCCCGTCAGGAGCGCCCAGGTCATGCCAGCCTGCGAGAGCAAGGGGCCGGTCTTATCGGCATATTGACGCGCCAGCACGCCCGTGGGCGCCATGACGCACGCCTGGGTGCCGCTATCGGCCGCAACCGCCAACGCGCAGGCGGCAACGGCGGTCTTACCGGTACCGACGTCACCCAGCAGCAGACGGTTCATCACACGACCGCCATCGCACATGTCATGCAGGATGTCTTGAAATGCAGCCTCCTGCTCATCGCTCAGCGAAAACGGCAGGGCCTGTTTGAGCGCAGCCAAATGCTCGCCCGCGTCATGCGCATAAGGCACTACGTCGACCATACCGCCATCGTTGCGCAGACGCAGCGCGAGCTGCAGGCAGAGACACTCCTCGTAGGCAAGACGCCGGCGTGCGATGTCGCGCTCGGCCATGCTCGAGGGAAAGTGGATCGAGCGCAGCGCACGGGCATTGCTCATGAGCTTCCGCTTTGCGCGCAGCGGCGCGGGAATGGGATCGAACGGATTGGCGACCACTTCGAGCGCACCGCTCACGATACGGCGCATCCATGCCTGACTCACGCCATCGCTCACGTAATGGACCGGTAGGATGGTGCCGGCGGCGCGCCCGTCCTCGAGCTTTTCAAAGTGGGGCGAGGCCATCTGCTTAAAACCGTAGGCAAACTCGACCTTGCCCATCACGGCCAGGCGGTCGCCCTGCTTGAACTGCTGGGCAATCCAGGGCTGACGGAAAAAGGCAACCTGCAGCACGCCCGTCTCGTCCACGAGCGAGACCTCAGTCACCTGCATACGCGGACGGGGCTGCTTTTGGACAATACGATCGACCGTGGCGATAATGGTGCACACGGTACCGATGGGCGCCATCTCGATGGACCACGAGCGAGTGAAGTCCAGGTAGCGATGGGGAATATGGAGAAGGAGGTCCCCCACCGTCCGAATTCCCAGACGGCGAAGGGCCTCCTCACGTTTACCCGAAACATATTTGAGTCGCGCGATATCCTCGTCGAGCGCATTGCTCTGGGCAAAACGCTCCGAGACGCGCGGCACGGAGCACAGCTCGGACATAGGCAGAGCCTACTCGATCGAGAAGATCACGGGATAGAGCGGCTGCTCGCCACGATGGGCGTCGATCTCCAGATCGGGCTGAGCTTCCTCGATGGCATCGACGATCTCCTGGAAGGCCTCATCGGACAGCTCCTCGCCGGCCAGAATCGTCAGCGCGTCGCCCTCCTCTTCCTCCTGCATACGGTTGATGCAGTCGAGCGTGACCTGCTTCACGTCAGAGCCGACCACGTCGATGGAGCCGGCGATGATGCCCATGACGTCACCGGAGTGAATAGGCGAGCCGTCAGAGGCGCTGGAGTCGCGCACGGCGCGAGTGACCTCGCCATCGCGAACCTCGCTGATAGCGTCGACCATAGCGGCAACAGCATCCTCGAGCTCGGAATCGGGCAGGACCGCGAACAGCGCGGAGAAGGCCTGCGGGACGGTCTTGGTGGGAACGACGGCGACCTTCTTGTCGGTGCAGGCAGAAGCGGCAGCCTCGGCAGCCATGCGGATGTTGCCGTTGTTGGGCAGGATGATGACCGAGGTCGCGTTGACCTGGTCGACGGCGCCCAGCAAGTCGGCGGTCGAGGGGTTCATGGTCTGGCCACCCGACACGATCACATCGACGCCGAGGGACTTGAGGATGTCGGCCTCGCCGGAACCGGCGGCAACGGCGACAAAACCCAGCGCCTTCGCAGGCTCGGCGGACTTCTCCTGGTCCTCGTGGATCTTAGCGGTACGGTCGTGGGCCTCCATCTCCATGTTGTGGATAAAGACCTCATAGATCTGACCGAGCTGAAGCATGTGCTCGAGCACCAGGTTGGGGGTGTTGGAGTGCACGTGGATCTTGTAGTCGGGATAGGCACCAACGAGCAGCTCACAGTCGCCCATAGAGCCCAGGAACTTCAGACACTCGTCCTCGTCAAACGGGGCATCGGCCTTAAAGAGGAACTCGTTGCAGTAGCGGAACTCCGAGCCCTCCCAGTCGTCGTTAGCCTCGATCTCAACACGGCCAAGAGCGGCATCGCGAGCAGAGCCGGCGGAATCGAACGTAGCGGAGAAATCCTCGACCACGGTGCTGCGGCCAAGAGCAGCGGCAACAAAGTTCTCCAAGAAGATGGCAAAGCCAAAGGCGCCGGAGTCGACCACGCCGTTCTCCTTGAGGACGGGCAGCAGGTCGGGTGTGCGGGCGACGGACTGGTAGGCCTCGACGACGATGGCGTCAAGCGCATCCTCGGCAGAGAACTTCTTCTTCTCGCACTCGTCTGCCTTGGTCGAAACATCACGCAGGACCGTGAGAATCGTGCCTTCGATGGGCTTACGAACAGCCTGGAAGGCAACCTTGACGGCACGGCGGAAGGCGAAGGCGATATTGGCGGACGTAATGGGCTCATCGGCAGAGACAAGGCCCTCGGCCACACCGCGCAGAATCTGCGAGGTGATGACACCGGAGTTGCCGCGGGCGCCCATCAGGGAGCCGTGGGTGATGGCGCCAGCAATGGCCTCCATGTCGGCATCGGCGGGAAGGGCAGAAAGCTCCTTGGTCACCGAGGCGAGCGTGAGCGACATGTTGGTGCCGGTGTCACCGTCGGGTACGGGGAAGACGTTGAGCTTGTTGATCTCCTCGGCCTTTTCGGAAACGGCAGCCGCAGCGATCGGAAAACAGGTGCGAATGGTCTTTGCAATCATGAGTGGTGAAATCTCCGTATTCGGATGCTAGTTCAGACGGCTCTTGAGCGCGTCGATGTGAATGCCGATCTTAAGGCTGGCGGGATCGATTTGAGCGATCTCCTGCAGGGTGAAGGCGACGGAGCTCGAAAGATTGTGGCAGACGGACTTCATGTTGACGCCGTTCTCGAGCACGACGTGAAGGTCGACCGTAAGGCCGTTCTCGTCGGCGGAAACAAGCACGCCCTTGCGGAGGCGCTGGCCGGCAAGCAGGCGCACGCTCTCGGCGCCCTGCAGCTGTTCGGCCATACCGACGACGCCGTAGCACGTCATCGCGGCATAACCGGCAATATCGGCAATAACGTCGTTCGAGACGCTCAGGCTGCCGTTAATGGTCTCAGACACAAGAATCTCCTTTTCTGGTGCTCGCGGCACCATGTCGTGGGAGCAATCATTCCAACATTCTACAACGAGCGCGCCATGTTGAGGTGGCGGGGTTCGCGATTACATCCTCGACACGAAATGTTGATACGGTAACGTTCGCCACAGGCGATCGCGGCATGAAAAAACCCGCCGCATAAGCGACGGGTTTTACAACCTGGCTCCCCGGGTAGGACTCGAACCTACAACAGCGCGGTTAACAGCCGCGTGCTCTACCATTGAGCTACCGAGGAATTTAAAGCCCAGCGAAATGGGCTGAGAAATTCTGGCTCCCCGGGTAGGACTCGAACCTACAACAGCGCGGTTAACAGCCGCGTGCT
>CAMQPJ010000081.1 GCA_947003675.1 uncultured Collinsella sp.
GGCGATAAGGTCGCTAACGACCCGGTGTGGAAGGCGACGCTCAAGATGGGCAAGCCTGCCGGCTGCAAGCTCGTCATCAAAGATATGGAGCATGCAATCGAAGCTATCAACTCGGGCGTGACCGACAAGTACAAGATGATCATCTGTGTCGCCACTATTGCTGAGGCAAAGCAGCTTGTTGAGGGCTGCCCGCAGATCAAGTCGGTCAACCTGGGCAACACCAAGCCCAAGGACGAGAAGCGTCCCGATGCTCGTCAGGTCTCTCGTCAGATCTTCCTGACCGCGGCCGAGGAAGCCGATGTGCGCGAGATGCTGGATCGTGGCGTTGAGGTCGAGATTCGACCCCTGGCCGATGACCCCAAGGTTGACTGCGCCAGCGTGCTCTAGGCGTTCAATTTCGAAGAGTCTGAGCTCTTCGTAGTGTCCTATTAGGAAAGGGGGATATATGCTTACCCAAGCAATCCTCATCGGACTTATCGCCGCATTTGGTAAGTTCGACTGCCAGCTCGGTACGCTCTATGCGTTCCGCCCCATCGTCCTGTGCCCGCTCGTGGGCCTGGTGCTGGGGGACCTGCAGTCCGGCCTCGCGATCGGCGCCAGCCTGGAGCTGCTGTTCATGGGCTCGATCTCCATCGGCGCCTACGTGCCGCCTGATGAGACCATCGGCGGCGTGCTCGCCTGCGCCTTCGCTATCCAGCTGGGCCAGAGCACCGAGGCAGCCATCGCGCTTGCCATGCCCATCGCCACGCTGTGCCTTGCCATCAAGAACATCCTCAACGCCGCCCTGCCGATCCTGGTTGACCGCGCTGATGCCTTCTCCGGCCAGGGCAACCTTAAGGGTGTCTATGCGATGCACTTCCTGATCGGTTTGACCGGTATCATCATGGCGTTCCTGCTGTGCTCGCTGTCGTTCTATCTGGGTGCTGACGCCATCCAGGGCATGCTCGACTTCATCCCGCCCTTTGTCCTTGCTGGCTTTGGCGTTGCCGCCAACATCCTGCCTGCCATGGGCTTCGCCATGCTCGGCCGCCTGGTGCTCACCAAGCAGCTCGTGCCCTTCTACTTCCTGGGCTTCCTGCTGTGCTCCTACGCCAACGTGCCCGTCCTGGGCGTCGCCCTGATCGCCATCATCATCGGCATCGACAAGTTCGACCTGCTCGGCCTGGGCGGAGCCCAGCCCCAGCTCTCCGCGGAAGGGGATGAGGACGATGACTTCTAGTCCCGAGAACAAGATCACGCGCTCCGACCTCGTCAAGAGCGCCGTCAACGTCGGCGCCCTGGGCATGGAGTTCTCCTGGACCTACTACAAGCAGATGAACATCGCCTTCTGCCTGATGGTCGCCAACATGCTCAAGAAGATCTACGCCGGCCGCCCCGACGACTACGCCGAGGCCCTGCACCGCCACTGCGCGTTCTTCAACATCACCGTCCAGTTCGCCCCGTTCGTCGGCGGCATCGCGATGGCCATGGAGGAGAAGGTCGCCCGCGGCGAGATCGAGCCCGAGAGCGTCAACGACGTCAAGGCCGCCCTCATGGGCCCGCTGTCCGGCATCGGCGACTCCATCTTCCTGTCGACGCTGCGCGTGGTCGCCGCCGCGGTGGGCATCAGCCTGTGCCAGGCCGGCAACCCCTTCGGCCCCATCGCCTTCCTGCTCATCTACAACGTCCCCGGCTTCGCGCTGCGCGTCTGGGGCGCCGTCAAGGGCTACGAGCTGGGCGTGGGCTTCCTGGACGAGGCCCAGAGGACCGGCCTCATGCAGAAGATCATGACCTGCGTGGGCATCGTGGGCGTCATGGTCGTGGGCGCCATGTGCAAGGACATGTTCTGGGCCAGCATCCCGGTGGCCATCGGCTCGGGCGAGGACGCCCAGACCCTCCAGGACATCCTGGACGGCATCATGCCCGGCATGCTCGGCATGATCGCCTTCTGGCTGTACTACTGGCTGCTGTCCAAGAAGATCAACCCCATGGTGCTGATCGTGGCCACCATGGTCGTGGGCATCATCGGCGCGTTCTTCGGCGTGCTGGCGTAAGGGCCCGGCCTATTATCTGCCCCCAAGGGAAACGGCGACCCATTGCGGTCGCCGTTTTTTATTACCGAAAGCTAGTTGGAGGTGCTTCGTGATTCGATCTGACAATCCACCCGATAATGGCGTGAGCGGGGCGATGTATCTATTTGGCACGGCGCTCTTGTGGAGTTTTATCGGCATCCTCGTTCGCGCCAATTCGCAGTCAGCTCTTTTGATCGGTGCCGTCACGGCAATATTTATGGCGCTCTTTATCCTGCTCGTCGGCAGGCCCGTCCTTCGCGTCAGCCGTCTTATTGTCCTTGTGGCCGTCTGCAACTTCGTGACGGGCACCACGTTTAACTTTGCCAACCAGCTCACGACGGTCGGCAACGCGATCGTCCTGCAGTACACCTCGATGATTTTCGTTATCGTGTATCAATCGCTCGCAGCTCGCACATTGCCCTCGCCTGCGAAGATTGCCTCCGTGGTGGTTGCTTTTACGGGTATGGGACTTTTCTTTTTAGGCGATTTGAGTGCCGAGGGCATGCTCGGCAACCTGCTTGCCGTCATTTCGGGCGCCACCTTTGGGCTGTGTTTCTTTTTGAACTCTCGCCCCGATGCGTCGCCCATGGTGTCCTCGCTCATCTCCTGCGGTATCTCGATGCTGCCGATCGTCTATTTTGCCGGTGCCCTAGACTCCGTGAGACCATTTGAGTGGGGGCTCATGCTGGTGCATGGCCTTTTTTGCAGTGGCCTTGCGAGCGTGCTATATGCCAAGGGGATTGCGCGCACTAACGCGTTTGCGGCCAACTTGGTTTGCATGAGCGAGGTCGTGCTCGCTCCCTGCTGGTCGGCGCTCCTCTTTGGCGAGGTCTTTCGCTGGAACGAGTTTTTGGGCGCGGCGATTATCGTTTTGGTGATTGTAGGCAACTTGGCATACGATGCCTTTGGCGATGGCTTTCTGGTGGCGCTTGTCCGCCATCGAAACAAAGAGCGCGCCTGATGGGATACGTCTGCCGTTTACGGTAAAAAACACCCCGCTGAGCGAGTGGTATTAAATAGTGAGGACCTGCATACCTATAATTGGTATCAAATCATTTGTGCCTGGCATGGGTGTTAGCAGCACACCAGGTACGCTTCGAGCCGTGGAATCGAACTCCCGGAATTGATATCAACAACGCGCGCGACGGGAGTGACGACGGTTCGAGATTCCTTATTGGGAGGAATTATGCTTGTCCAAGCAATCCTCGTCGGCTTAGTCGGAGCGTTTGGATGTCTCGACTACCAGCTCGGCACCCTCTACGCGTTCCGCCCCATCGTCCTGTGCCCGCTCGTGGGCCTGGTACTGGGGGACCTGCAGACCGGCCTTGCCGTTGGCGCCAGCCTGGAGTTGCTGTTCATGGGCTCGATCTCCATCGGCGCCTACGTACCGCCTAACGAAACCGTCGGCGGCGTGCTCGCCTGCGCGTTTGCCATTCAGCTCGGTCAGGGTACCGAGACGGCCATCGCGCTCGCCATGCCTATCGCCGTCCTTTCGCTGACGATCGGCAACATTACGGATGCTGGATTCTCGATCATTGTTGACATTGCTGACAAGTGCGCTGCCAAGGGCAACCTCAAGGGTATCTACGCGGCACATTGGAGCATGGGCCTCTTTGGCTGCCTTGAGTACTTCCTGCTGTGCGGCGGCGCATTCTACCTGGGCTCCGATGCCATCCAGGGCCTGCTCGACTTCATCCCGACCTTTGTGATCGACGGTTGCGGCGTTGCCGCCAACATCCTGCCTGCCATGGGCTTCGCCATGCTCGGCCGCCTGGTGCTCACCAAGCAGCTCGTGCCCTTCTACTTCCTGGGCTTCCTGCTGTGCTCCTACGCCAACGTGCCCGTCCTGGGCGTCGCCCTGATCGCCATCATCATCGGCATCGACAAGTTCGACCTGCTCGGCCTGGGCGGAGCCCAGCCCCAGCTCTCCGCGGAAGGGGATGAGGACGATGACTTCTAGTCCCGAGAACAAGATCACGCGCTCCGACCTCGTCAAGAGCGCCGTCAACGTCGGCGCCCTGGGCATGGAGTTCTCCTGGACCTACTACAAGCAGATGAACATCGCCTTCTGCCTGATGGTCGCCAACATGCTCAAGAAGATCTACGCCGGCCGCCCCGACGACTACGCCGAGGCCCTGCACCGCCACTGCGCGTTCTTCAACATCACCGTCCAGTTCGCCCCGTTCGTCGGCGGCATCGCGATGGCCATGGAGGAGAAGGTCGCCCGCGGCGAGATCGAGCCCGAGAGCGTCAACGACGTCAAGGCCGCCCTCATGGGCCCGCTGTCCGGCATCGGCGACTCCATCTTCCTGTCGACGCTGCGCGTGGTCGCCGCCGCGGTGGGCATCAGCCTGTGCCAGGCCGGCAACCCCTTCGGCCCCATCGCCTTCCTGCTCATCTACAACGTCCCCGGCTTCGCGCTGCGCGTCTGGGGCGCCGTCAAGGGCTACGAGCTGGGCGTGGGCTTCCTGGACGAGGCCCAGAGGACCGGCCTCATGCAGAAGATCATGACCTGCGTGGGCATCGTGGGCGTCATGGTCGTGGGCGCCATGTGCAAGGACATGTTCTGGGCCAGCATCCCGGTGGCCATCGGCTCGGGCGAGGACGCCCAGACCCTCCAGGACATCCTGGACGGCATCATGCCCGGCATGCTCGGCATGATCGCCTTCTGGCTGTACTACTGGCTGCTGTCCAAGAAGATCAACCCCATGGTGCTGATCGTGGCCACCATGGTCGTGGGCATCATCGGCGCGTTCTTCGGTGTGCTGGCGTAAGGGCCCGGCTGCATAGATTTTCGTTGCAACCTGGAAAGGGGATGGAGCAGGCCTATGCCCTCCATCCCCTTTTTGTACAGAAGGAGTTCGTATGTTCGCGAAGGATCGCGAAGCAATGCGCCTGACGCCGGCAGAGGTCAGGCTGATTCTTATTGAGTCCCTGCAGTGGTGTGCCAACAACGCGGTCTACTTTTTGGGGCTTATCGGTGCGGCCACGTATGATCTGGCCGGCACGGCCTTTTTGGTTGCCGCCATTACGCTCGTGCGCAATCTTATGACGTCGGTGGGCAATATGGTGTCGGGCTCGGTCATCGACCGCTTTGGACCGCGCCGGACGTCGTTTGTGACGTGCGTGATTACGGCTGTGCTATCGCTTGGCGTGGGGTTGGCGCCGTTGTCTGTCCCCGGGCTTGTGTTTGCCGCGTGCGTCTTGGGACTTGCGGGCGGCTTTATCAACACCTGCACGCATGCGTTTCCGGGATACCTGGAGTCGACCACCGAGGGCCGTACCCGCGTGAACGGCCTCATGGTGTTCTACAGCAATATCGCCTATACCGCTGGCCCGCTGCTCGGTGGTGCCATCGTGAGCTGTTTTGCCACGCAATCGGTCTATCTGCTCATGGCGGGCATGATGGGTGTGGCGGCCGTGCTCTCCTTGGGCTGTCACGAGTGTGTTGCTCCCGCAAAAGGGGAGAAGCCGAAGGGCGGCATTCTGGGCGGCATGGCCGAGGGCGCGCGACTTACGTTTCGCGACCACGACCTGCGCCTTATCTTTATCTCGGGCTTTCTGGGCTTCTTTGCGTTTGGCGCGTTCGATTCGCTGGAGTCGTTGTTCTATCGCGATGTGCTCAACGTGGATATCGTCTGGCTGGGCTGGCTGTCCTCGGTCGTGGGCCTCACTTCCTCGGTGGGCGCGTTCATCCTGACCAAGCTTTCTGCCCGCCATGTCAACCTGCGATTGCTGCTCGGCGCGCTCATGGCCGTGGGCATTGGGTCCATGGTGTACGTGGGCACCGATATGCTGGGGGTCGCGATTATCGGTCAGGCGATTAACGGTCTGGCCTGGGGATTCCTGGAACCGCTGCAGATGATCTTGATTCAGGAGCGCGCTGACATCAAATACCTGGGGCGCATTACCGGCTTTGTGCGTTTTGGCCTGATGAGCGCCGGCGTGCTGCCGCTGCTGGCGGCTCCGTTTTTGGCGGAGGCTTTGGGTGTCCAGACGGTACTGTTTGGGGCATCGACCATTATTGCGCTGGTAGGAACGCTGTTCTTTGTCACACAAGGGAGGCGCCAGAGGCGTTAGCTATACATTCAATTCTAATTTAATACCACTCACCAGAGAATTTCGACCGTTCACCGAGGATTGGAGCAGAATGATAAGTGGTATTAAAAACACATTAGGTGTATGTCTATAATTGGTATCGAAAAGAAACGCGATGTATAGAGTTGCGTGCAGGACAGAAAGGAAAAGCCATGAAGGAAACCGAGAAGATCGAGATCATGCATTTCGACCAGGAGGGCTATCTCG
>CAMQPJ010000082.1 GCA_947003675.1 uncultured Collinsella sp.
TGCCCGCACGCTCGCGTACTTTAAGAACGTTGTGGATATCGCGGCGGAACTTGGAGCCGAGCAGGTCATGGTCTCGAGCGGCTGGGCATTTTTGAACGAGCCGATCGAGGACGCGTGGGGCCGCAGCGCCTCGATGCTGCGTGCGATTGCCGAGCATGCGGGAGAGCGCGGCGTGCGACTGGTACTCGAGGCCCTACAGCCGGTTGAGTCGATGATCGTGAACTCGGCGGCCGATACGAAGCGCATGATCGAGGCAGTTGATCATCCGGCACTTAAGGCGTGTCTGGATTTGGGCGCTATGGCGGTGGCAGGGGATACCATCGACGATTATTTCGACCTGCTTGGCGATGATGTCGCTCACGTGCATTTTGTCGATGTTGCGGCAGATGGCACGACGCATCTTGCTTGGGGTGACGGCGACCGCGATATGCGCGCCGACCTGGATAGGCTGGTGACGCGCGGCTATCGCGGAGTTGTTTCGGCCGAGACCTATGACTGGCGCTATTTTGCCGACCCCGCAGCTGCCGATGCGCAGGTAATGGCAGAGTACCGACGCGCGATTGGCGCCTAGGCGGGTTTGGGTTGCGGCGATCTGCCCCTATGTTTCCAAATGAATACGCTGTGAGCCGAGGAGGACGATTCTCCCCGCAAACACTCTAGTATGCTAAAGTACCCAGAAGACCGGCGGAGCTATGCCGGTCTTCTGTTCTATATGAAACACAGCATGAGGAGGCTCACCAGATGACGGCCACACCGTGGGGATTCCGGGACATATTGCCCGAGGAGGCTCAGGCGCGCGAGGAGATTGCGCTGACGGTGAAGGGCTGCTTTAGGGAGCATCATTACCTGCCGGTCGAGACGCCGCTGCTCGAGGACAAGGGCTCTCTCGAGGAGGGTGGCCGCATTGCGGACACCCCGTTTAAGCTCTTTGATGATGACGGCCGCCTGCTGGTGGTCCGTCCCGACAACACACTGCCGATCGTGCGCTTGGTTTCGACCCGCATGCGCGCGGCCGATCTGCCGCTGCGCCTTCGCTACGAGGCGCCGGTGGTTCGCGAGTGCCAGCGCAATGCCGGCGGCTCGCGTCAGTTTACGCAACTGGGCTTTGAGCTCATCGGTGCGGGCGACACCGCGGGCGATGTCGAGATCGTCTCGCTGGTGGCCGAGGCCGTGCGCAAGCTGGCACTGCCCGATGCGCGCATTATCGCAGGTAGCGTACGTCCGTTTAAGGAGCTGCTTGCGGCGTGCGAGGATCGCGAGCTGGCTGCCGAGGCATTGCGTTGTGTGCACGCTAACGACTTTGTGGGTCTCGATGCCCGTGTGGCGGCAAGCGCCGAGCCCGAGGCCGTCAAGGCTGCCATCAGCGAGCTGCCGCGCTTGCACGGCGGCGCTGAGGTACTCGACCGCGTCGACGCGCTTCTGGCGGCGGTGGGCATTGTCGCGCCGCTCACGCGCGAGCTGCGTGCCCTGGTCGAGGGCCTGGCTCCCGAGGACGCCCAGGTGCTGTCCTTCGACTTCTCCATCATGAACTCGTTTGATTACTACACGGGTCTGGTCTTTAAGGCCTATGCCGGCGGCCTGCCCGATCCGGTGGGTTCGGGCGGACGCTACGACTCCATCTTTACCGGTGCATTTGGCGACGGCATCGAGGTGCCGGCGGCGGGCTTCGCCTTTTCGCTCGAGCGTCTAGAGGCCGCGCACACCTCGGCCGAGGACGCTGCTTCCGATGGCGATCACGCCGCGGGCCGTGGCGCCGAGGGTCCGCTGCGCATTGCCGTGCCCAAGGGCTCGCTTAAGGCCGACACACTCGACGTGCTCGAGGCCGCGGGCTTGGATGTCTCGGAGCTGCGCGATCCCGGTCGTCACCTCATCGTGCGCGGCCGCGACACACAGGCCGGCGAGGGCACGGTCGGCGATATCGAGTTTGTCATCGTGCGCCCCAGCGATGCGCCCGCCTTTGTGGGCTGCGGCGGTGCCGATTGCGGCATCTGCGGTTGGGATTCGCTTATCGAGGCAGACCTCAACCTGCTGCAGCTGGTCGATCTGGGCTACGGCCTGTGCACGTTTATCGAGGCAGAGCCCGCGTGGCGCGCCGGCCAGGCCGAGCACAACTATGCCCGTCGTGGGTCGCTTCGCGTGGCCACCAAGTATCCGCGCATCGCGAGTGCCTGGTATGCCGAGCGCGGCGTGAATGCCGATATCGTTTCGCTGCACGGCAATATCGAGCTGGGCCCCATTGTTGGCATGACCGACCGCATCGTGGATATTACCGCCACGGGCGCCACACTGCGCGACAACGACCTGGTCATCACCGGCCGCATCATGGACTGCACGGCCCGCTTCTTTGTCAACCCGGGCGCTGCACGTCTGGATCCGCGCGTACGCAATCTGGCCGATCGCTTGGCGGCAGCCGTGAAGGACAAGCATTTTGAGCCCGTTGCGGGCTCGGCACAATAGCGCGAGCACGCACGGGCGCCCCAACGTCCGGGCGGCGGGCCGACTGACGCCGCCGCCCGGTCTCTCGTTTTTCGAACAAAACCTCGACCGATAGGGGATACCGATATGAAGACCATCAAGCTTGCTCCCGGGGAGCGCCTCGTTACCAACCAGCTCAACCGCAAGGGCGTGCTGCCGCAAAACATCGTCGACGCCGCCCGCGATATCGTGGCCAACGTGCGTGCTAACGGCGATGCCGCGGTGCGCGATTACTGTCAGCGTTTTGATGGTGTTGAGCTGCAGAGCTTCCGTCTGCCGCAAGAGCAGATCGATGCCGCGCTCGAAGGCCTCGATCCCGCTTTTGTCGCGGCGCTCGAAAAGGCTGCACGCCAGATTCGCGAGTTCCACCAGCGCGAGGTCGAGCAGAGCTGGTTTACCACGCGCCCGGACGGCACGATGCTCGGCGTTAAGGTGACCCCGCTTGCTGCGGCCGGTATCTATGTGCCGGGCGGTCGTGCACAGTACCCTTCCACCGTGCTTATGAACGTCATTCCCGCCAAGGTGGCCGGCGTCAAACGCGTGGTCATGGTAACCCCGCCGCAAAAGGATGGCCTGATTAGCCCGTATACGCTCGCGGCCGCCAAGCTCGGCGGCGTGGACGAGATCTATATGGTGGGCGGCGCCCAGGCCGTGGCCGCGCTGGCGTACGGTACCGAGACCATTCCGCGTGTCGACAAGATTACCGGCCCGGGTAACGCCTTTGTCGCCGCTGCCAAGCAGATTGTCTCGGGTGATGTGGGTATCGATATGGTCGCCGGTCCCTCCGAGGTCTGCGTGCTGGCCGACGCCACGGCCAAGCCCATGGTGGTCGCGGCCGACCTGATGGCCCAGGCTGAGCATGATCCGCTGGCGGCCTGCTATCTGGTGACCTGCGACGAGCAGTTTGCGCGCGAGGTCGAGGCGGGCATCGACATTCTAGTAGCGCAGTCGCCGCGTGCCGAGATCACACGCGCCTCACTCGATAACGAGGGCACCATCGTGGTGGCAGCTGACATGGCGGCTGCCGTCGAGGCGGTGAACACCGTGGCGCCCGAGCACCTGGAGCTGCACTGCAAGGATGCGATGGGCCTGCTTGGCGGTATTCGCAACGCCGGCGCCATCTTTGTGGGCGCTTGGAGCTCCGAGCCACTCGGCGATTACGTTGCCGGCCCCAATCACACGCTGCCGACCGGCGGCACGGCCATGTTCTCCAACCCGCTTTCGGTGGAGGAGTTCGTCAAGCGCTCGAGTGTCATTTGCTATACGCCTGAGGGCCTGCTCTCCGACGCTCCCGCCACGCAGCGCCTGGCCGAGGCCGAGGGTCTGTGGGCACACGCGCTTTCCGCCGCGCTGCGCCGCCGCGTGTTGGAGCAGGGCGAGGATGCCGTGAGCGCCGAGTCGCTCGCCGCGGCCGACCTGACCAAGGTTGCCTGGCCGGGCGACGCCGTGGCGACGGTTGCCGAGGGCGTGGACCTGGCGGCTGCAAGCGCGGATGGCGTTGGCGCGACCGGCGAGGAGGCCTAACATGGCCGAACTCACGCCGCGCATGAAGGAGCTCGTCCAGCCCTACCTGGCCGGCATTGAGCCCTATGATCCCAACTTTACGCCCACGCGCATCAACCTTTCGGCCAACGAGAACACCTATCCCGTGCCGGCCGGCGTGCGCGAGGCGATTGATGCAGCCCTGGCTGCCACGCCGCTCAACCGTTATCCCGACCCCATGTCCAACGACCTGCGCGATGAGCTTGCTGCTTGGCATGGCGTGACGCGCGAGAATATCTGCGTGGGCAACGGCGGTGACGAGCTGCTCTATAACTACTTGCTGGCGTTTGGCGGCGCGGGGCGGACCCTGCTCAACTGCCCGCCGTGCTTTAGCGAGTATGCGTTCTTTGCGTCTCTGTGCCAGACCGAGGTGCGCGACGTGTGGCGCGACCCGGCGACCTTTGAGCTCGACCAGGCGGCGGTGCTTGCGGCGGCTCCCGAGTGCAATCTGGCGATCGTGACCTCGCCCAACAATCCCACGGGTGACGTGGCGCCGCTCGACTTTGTTGCGGCTCTGTGCGATGCCTGCCCCGGCATGGTGATGGTCGACGAGGCCTACGTGGAGTTTGCCGACGATTCGTTTGGCGCGGCCACCACGGCGCAGGGGCTTATCGCCGAGCATCCCAACCTGGTGATTCTGCATACGCTGTCCAAGGCGTTTGGCGCCGCCGGCACGCGTCTGGGCTATGTGATCGCGGCGCCCGAGGTCATCGATGTGTTTGCGGCGATTCGGCAGATCTACTCGGTTAACGTGCTAAGCCAGGCCGCCGCGCTTGCCTGCGTACGTGCCCGCGATGCGTACGCACCCGTGGTGGCACAGGTTGCATCTGAGCGCGAGCGCGAGCTGTGCGCCCTACGCGCAATGGCTGCCGAGGGTCTGCCCGTGGAGGCGTGGCCGAGCGCGGCGAACTTTGTGCTCGTGCGCACGCCGCATGCCACGCGCGTGCGCGAGCGTCTGCGCGACGAGTATTCGATTTTGGTGCGCGACTTTAGCTACGCGCCGGGGCTCGCGGACTGCCTGCGCATTACCGTGGGCACCCCGCAGGAAAACGACGAGGTGCTGGCAGCGTTTGCCGCGCTGGTGAAGGAGGAGATGTAGATGGACCGCTATGCCGAGGTAACCCGCAAGACGGGCGAGACCGACATTGTCGTAAAGCTTGACCTTGACGGAAGCGGCGTGTGCGATATCTCGACCGGCGTGCCGTTTTTCGACCACATGCTCAACGCCTTTGGCCGCCATGGCCTGTTCGATTTGACGGTACATGCGGTAGGCGACGTTGAGGTCGACGCGCACCACACCGTCGAGGACACGGGTATTGTGCTGGGCGAGGCGTTTTGCCAAGCGCTGGGCGACAAGGCGGGCATTACGCGCTTTGCCGACGCGGCGATTGCCATGGACGAGACGCTCGTGATGGCCGCCGTGGATATCTCGGGCCGCGGGCAGGCCTATTGCGAGCTGCCCGTGCCGACCGAGCGCGTGGGCAGCTTTGATACCGAGCTGGCCGTCGAGTTCTTCTACGCCTTTGCGCGCGATGCCAAGCTCACGCTGCACGTGCGCGAGCTGGCGGGCGGCAACTCGCATCACATTATCGAGGCCGCCTTTAAGGCCGTGGGCCGCACGATGCGCCACGCCTGCGAGCTCGATCCCCGCGTGCAGGGCATCCCCAGTACCAAGGGCTCGCTGTAACCTGCCAAAAAGGGACAGGTTTATTTTGGCAGGTTTTATCTGCGGAAATGCTGTCTCATGTGGTGGGTGAACGTTTAACCGACCAAAATAAACCTGTCCCTTTTTGGCAGGTTTTGAATGGGAAAAGGGAGGGTCGCGTGGGCGAACCGAAGATCGTGGTGGTCGACTACCACAAGGGCAACTTGTCGAGCGTCGTGCGCGGGCTTGCGCGCGCTGGTGCCGCTGCCTGCACGTCGGACGATCCGGAGCAGATCCGCAACGCCGACGGCCTGGTCATCCCAGGCGTGGGTGCGTTCTACGACGCGATTGCCTTTATGCGCGAGAGCGGCGAGGCGGACGCGGTGCTCGACGCCGTTGCCGCTGGAACTCCGCTGCTCGGCATCTGCCTGGGCCTTCAGCTGTTTTTTGAGCGCGGCGACGAGGGCGTGCCGGCGGACGAGGGTGCGGACGCGGACGACGATGCCTCCGAGCAGGCCGGCGGCCCCCGGGTCGATGGCCTGGGCATTATGCGCGGCTCGTGCACGCGCTTGGAGTCGAGTCGCCTTAAGGTGCCGCACGTGGGCTGGGACCAGGTGCACATGACGCCCGCCGGTGCGGCCG
>CAMQPJ010000083.1 GCA_947003675.1 uncultured Collinsella sp.
TGCTTCGGCAGGTGGGCGCCCAGTGGCTTGTGACCAAGGACTCGGGAACCGTAGGCGGCACGGCCGAGAAGCTCGCCGCCGTGCGCGACGTGGGAGCGCGCTGCATCGTGGTCACCCGTCCC
The DNA here is from genome assembly GCA_947003675.1 of uncultured Collinsella sp. GTDB lineage: Bacteria > Actinomycetota > Coriobacteriia > Coriobacteriales > Coriobacteriaceae > Collinsella. The sequence goes on from CAMQPJ010000083.1 coordinate 123, forward strand.
GCCGAGGGAGGCGGGGCCCTTTCGCTTCGGGAAGTGGAAGACGCGCTCTTACGGGAGTTCGCGCGCTAGGCGCTCGCCGCGCCTGCGCGCCCTCCCGCCCGCGTGGGGGGTGTTCCTATAGTTTTGTCAACTGGGAAATGCTGCCCGCGCGACTGAATCGCGGCATGCTGACGCCAGGCCATTCGGCCGGTGGGCTCCAATCTGTTCGGTGCGCTTCGGCTAGGCGGCGTAAGGCACCCTGTCCCGCATGACCGCGTAGATGACCTTCAGCCTCTTTCGCGCCAGCGCCTTGAGCGCCTTGCCGTGCGACATGCCCCGCTCTCGGCACCTGGTGTAGTAGTCACCCCATCTCCCCTCTGTCCGGGTAAGGCAGTTACATGAGAATATGAGCAGGTTCTTCAGCCTCTTGTTGCCTTGGCGCGATGCCGTCACCGAGGAGATCGAGGTTCCCGACTGGCGGTTGCGCGGCGCAAGGCCGCAGTACGACGCGAGCCTGTCGTGACTGGGGAAGTCTTCGATGTCGATGGAGATCGCGAGCTCGGAAGCGGTTTTGGGCCCGATGCCCGGCACCGTCAGGAGGCATCGGTAGGTATCGTCGCCCTCGAGCAGGGCGGAGATCTCCGCCGTGATCGCCTCGATCTCCGCCGAGTTCTCGGATATCCTGCGCGCGAGCAGTTTCACCGCCCGGTCCTCGGCGGCGACGACCGACGCATCCGGCCTTGTCGAGGAGGTTGTCGAGCGGACGAGGGCCTCGATCTTACCGCGCGCCGCCCCACGCGTGAGCGCCGCCGCCCTGCGGGGCCCGGCGTCGGCTACCGACCAGGCCCCGCCGAGGGATGCCATGAGCCTCAGCTGGGGCCCGTCGGACAGGTCGACCAGTGCCTCGAAGGCGGGGCACGATTCCAGCAGGATGCTGCGCAGCCGGTTCTTATTCCTAGTGTTCTCGCAGGTCAGGAAGTTCCTCTGGGCGGCCAGCGCCCTCGCCGCCGCGATCGTCGGACCTGGGTCTCCGACCGGCAGGAGCGCGTCGGGGATGCCAAGCGCCGTCTTCGCGATGACCATCGCGTCTCGCTCGTCGGTCTTGGCGTCGCCGGCGAAGAGCCTGGCGGCCCCGTGCGCCGCGAGTCCCGGCAGGTACGCCGCCGACATCCCGGCTACCCTGGCGCGCGCGAGCGCGAGGGCGCCTATGTTGCGCGACTGGTCGACGACCACGAGCGCGTCGGGGAAGCGGCCGAACAGCGAGTCCAGGTCTCCCTCCCTGTTCGCGACGGGGGCGCTCAGCAGCACCTCGTCATCTCGAGTCGCGACACATGCCCAGTGGGACGATTTCCCGACATCGAGCCCGATGACGGCTTCCGGCATTCTAGTTGGTGCCACGGTGGTATCCTCCAATCGGTAGGCCGATCGGAACCCCTCCCCGCGACACCCACATTACCTGGCCGTGGCGCTTGCGCCCGGCAGTTTCCTATCAGTCGTCCGGAGCGGCGAGCGCCCCCGGTGGCAACACCCCCCGGGCCCTCTACGGGGCAGGGGCAGACGGCCATCCGGAGGCGCCCGATCGGCGGCCCCTCGGGGCTTGCCCGTATCGTAGGCAATGCGCCGAATGCTCGCCATCGAATTTTATCGATAGCCTATTTCAGACTGTAATGGGTGTTCCTGTAGTTCTGTCAAGAGGGATTCGCCCTTTCGATGGGCGTTTTTGGCAATGCTGACGCAGGCCCTGCCGGGCCTGCGATCTCCGCCGGCCGTTAGGCTGCGTATGGAACCTTGCCCCCCATGATCGCGTAAATCACCTCGAGCCGCTTCCTCGCCACCGCTTTCAGCGCCTTGCCGTGCGGTATGCCCCTGTCGCGGCAGCGCGCGTAATATTCGCCCCATCGGTTGCGGCTGCGCGAAAGGCAGTTGCTAGAGAATACGAGCAGGTTCTTCAGCCTCTTGTTGCCCTGCCACGACGCGGACACCGACGGTATCGACGTGCCGGACCGCCTGTTGCGCGGCGCGAGCCCGCAGCGCGAGGCGAGCCTGTCGCGGCCCGCGAAGTCGGCTATGTCTATGGATATGACCAGCTCGGATGCCGTGCGCGGCGAGCCCGGGCAGGTACGCGCGCGGCATCCCGGCGAGCTTGGTGCGCGAAAGCGCGAGCGAGCTGATGTTGCGGACCTGGTCGACGACGACCAGCGCGCCCGGATACTGCGCGTAGAGCCCGTCGATGGCGTTCTCCCTGTTGGGAATGGGTGTGTGTAGTCAAATAAGCGTCGACACTTTCGGCAGCAGGTTTTCGACGCTAAACGCAAAGACATGCCGACCGCCTTCGAATGTGCCTAATCTGATAGTTGCTTCGGTTTCTACTCAGAAAGGTAGGAAAGGCAATGATCAACATGTCCACCGTCAATTCTATACGCCAGCAGCGCCGCGACGGGTTCAGCATCTCGGATATCGTCAAGATGAACGGCGTATCGCGCGACACCGTCTACAAGTACCTCGCCCAAGACGACTTCTCCCCGAGGCCGCCCGCGAGGAGGAGCGCACCGAGCAAGCTCGACCCGTACAAGCCCGTCATCCGTCAATAGCTCGAGGACGACGCCCGGAACTGGCGCAAGCAGCGACACACCGCCAGGCGTATATGGCGCAGGCTGGTCGACGAGCACGGCGCCGACGTCAGCGAGTCCACCGTCGGCCGCTACGTCGCCGAGCTGAGGAGGCGGGACCGCTCCCAGGGCGAGCGGTTCCTCGACCTGGTGTGGGAGCCCGGCCGGGCCTAGGCCGACTTCGGCGAGGCCGATCTCTACGTTTCCGGTGTCCGCACCCGCCTGAGCTTCTTCGTACTGTCCTTCCCGTACTCCAACGTCGTCGAGCCTGACCTCGGCCACGCGGGCGCGCTCGGCGGGGTCGTCCGGAAGCCCCTCCAGGCCCCAGTCCCGCCATTCCGTCTGCTCGGGTGCCGCGCCGCCGGCCCCTTCGCGCCCGGTCCTCTTCATTTTGCCCGCGCCCCCTTCGGCTCGACGCCTCCGTGGGGAGGCGAACGCGGGGCTGCCCTCGCCGTGCGAGCAGTGCATGCACTCCGCCCGGTCGGGCATCTCGCGGGCGGTCAGCTCGTCCGCCTCATCCAGCTTGAGCCAAGCATACAGGTTGTCCTTGTTCGGGAAAAGCGGCAGGCTCCTGCAGGCGGCGGGGGCGGACAGGCCGCTCCGGTGGAACTCCCAGAGAATCCCCTCGCGCTCCTCTTTCGTATACATCGGACTCCCTCCTGGACCCAAATTGGGTCCGAGATTTTGTCCGAGGTCCCCAGTTTCCCGATGGGGCGGGTTTCGGAAAGCGTGTTCCGCTCTGAGGGCTCATTCCGGGATGGACTTTCCGAAGCAGCGCCCATTGGGAAGCTGCGGACCGTTTTGAGCATCGATTCTGGGACACGCTTTCCGCTAGGGCGGCGTTGCGGAAACTGCGTCCCGTTCTGAGGCTGCAATCTGGGATGCAGTTTCCGGAACGGCGCCCTTGGGGTAACTGCGTCCCATTTCGACGCTGTAGCCCACCTCGTACGCCTTCCTTGGCAGGCTCTGCAAACAAAAAGCCGACTGGAACGTGAATTCCAACCGGCTGCGAAGCGAGATTATGTTGGGTCGTCTACGAACGTGCGCCCTCGAGGAATAAGCGACGGCTAAAGTAGTTGTACCAGGTGACCAGGAACGTGGCGATGGCCTTCATGGCCTGGTAACCGATGCTCAAAAACGTGACGCCCACAAACATGTACAGGTCGTTGAGGCCCAGGCCGATCACCGACAGGATGGTGAAGATCGTGAACTCGCGCTTGCGGCTCATGCCTTCGCGGTGGTCGAACACGTACTTCATGCTGAGCCAGTAGTTGACCACGACGGACGTGATAAACGAAACCGTGGTGCTCATCAAAAAGTCGAGGTGGAACAGCTCGACGAGCGCAATGAGCATGCCCCAGTCGATGCCAAAGGAGATAAGACCCACGACAGCGAACTTGAGGAATTGCTTAGTATGAGGTTGTGCCAGTGCCTTGCGCACGTAATCACATCCAATGCGTTGATGAATCGAGCAGAGGATACTTTAGAGCTTTTGCAAGGGAAACGTAAGGGCTTTGCCAAGAACTATACGAACTCGCCAAATTTGCAAGAGACAATCCGCAAACGTTGTAAATCCTTCCGTAAACGAGCAAGGCCCACGAACAACGCAGCGCTCGACGCACGTCGTCCGTGGGCCCCGTAGTGCAACGAGGAGGCCGAGCTACTTGGTCTCCTCGCCCTCCAGGAAGATCTTTCGGGTCACAAAGTTGTAGACCATAACAAGCGCGGTGGCGCAAATCTTGGCGATATTGGCCTCGAGCCCTAGGCCGGCGTTGAGCGCCAGCACGATACCGTCGTTGAGCGCCAGGCCGATCACGGACAGCACGACAAAGATAATGAACTCGCGGCGGCGGCTCATGCCCTCCTTGTGCGCAAACACGTACTTCATGCTCGCGACGTAGTTAAAGATGAGCGAGACGATAAAGCCGCTGGTGTTGGCGATCAGGATGTTAAGGCCCAGACCGTAGTGGAGCAGATTCATGATGCCAAAGTCGATGACCGTGGCGACGACGCCGACGACGCCAAACTTCATGATCTGCGCAAGGAGCTTTTGCATGGTACCTGCCTTAGGGTGGCGCCGGAGCGCCGCGGGGATGACAAACTCAGCAAGTTTAGCCAATCCCCGCGGGTGGTGCTAGGCGCGCTCCTCGATAGCACCGTTTCTATATGCATCGAGCAGCTGACGCAGGTCCTGGATTTGGCTGCGGATCTTGGCGCCAGTATCGGTGTCGCTCACCATGCGGCGACGGTCTGCTTGGTCAAAACGGTTGGTCTCGCTTTCGATGTCCACGTTGCGCGTGAGTGCCTCGGCAACCGTCGTAAAGGCCCGGTGCGACTTGAGGCGGCAGCCGCGCGAACTCGAGATGAGCGTATAGCCGGCGATACCCGTCTTGGGATGGTAAGCGCGGCAGAAGCCGCCATCGATGACCAGCAGCTTGCCCTCGGCGCGGATGGGCTGTTCGCCCTTGGTGGTTTTAACGGGCGTGTGGCCGTTGATGATGTGGCCGGTCGGCGAGCATGCCATGGGCGCGACGCCAAACTCGCGCATGATGTCATCGCAGACCGAGGGCGACTTGGTAAGCGTAAAGTACGGGTCCATCGGCTCGACCCAGGTGCTCTTATCGGCGATATAGGCGCGCTCAAAGGTACGCACCAGGCGTCCGCTGGCGGGCGAGTTAAAGCCAATCCACAGGTACCACATCCAGTCGAGGGCGTCGCGGTCGCCCACGCGCCAGGCGCGGCGGGCGATGTGGTCGCAAAAATCAAGATAATCGCGCCCGGCGTGCCAGGTGCCCAGACAGTTCATGCTGCTAAAGGTGCCGTCTTCGTTGAGCGGAACGCAGCCGTGGAAGAGCAGGTTGCCGTTGGCGACCTTGTACATCGAGCCGTGGGAATAGAGGAAATCGATATGGCGATGCAGGTGATCGGCGGTGACAAACTCGGACACGAGCTTGTCGATGATGTGCTGCTCCTGGGGCGTGAGCGTATAGGGGTCCGCCGGATCGACGGTGGGGAAGTCGTTGGTCGTGAGCGGCCACACGCTGCCGTCGGCGAGCGTGACCGTGCCGGTGTCGTGTTCGATCTTGTCGAGTAACAGGCGGTCGGTCATGTCGAACTCGGGGTGGCACTGGATGATCTGGCCCTCGAGCTTAAAGAGCAGCACGTTGATGGCCTTGATCAGCGGGGTGATGGACTCACCGGCGGTGTAGGTGGCATCGGCAAAGGCAACAAGCTCACGCAGCGAGATGCCGTAGTCGTTCTCGAGGATCTCGTAGTTGTCGTAGCGTAAGTTGTTGCGCAATACCGTGGCGATGCAGGCGGGCTCACCGGCCGCAGCGCCCATCCACAGCAGATCGTGGTTGCCCCACTGGATGTCGAGCGAATGATAGGTGAGCAAGCGGTCCATAATCTTGGCAGCGCCGCCGCCACGGTCGAAGATATCGCCCACCAGGTGCAGGTGGTCGACGGCCAGGCGCTTGATGAGCGAAGCGAGCGACTCGATAAAGTCGTCGGCGCT
>CAMQPJ010000084.1 GCA_947003675.1 uncultured Collinsella sp.
AGTAGATGCCGTACTTAAGACCGCGACCAAAGTTCTCAAAGAACTTCTCGTATGCCTCGCGGTCGTTGTCGCGCATGTCCTCGAGATCGGCGGTGATCTTCTTCTCGACACGCTTGGCAATGGCCTTGAGCTGACGATTCTGCTGCAGCGTCTCACGCGAAATATTGAGCGTCACGTCGGCAGAGTCCACAACACCGCGCACAAAGTTGTAGTAGTCGGGCAGCAGGTCGTCGCATTTCTCCATAATCAGCACGTTGGAGCTATAGAGCGCCAGGCCCTTCTCGTAGTCCTTGCTGTACAGATCGAACGGGGCGCGACCCGGCACAAACAGCAGTGCATCGTACTCAAGCGTGCCCTCGGCATGGAAGCTGATAGTGCGCGCGGGATCATCAAAGTCGTGGAACGTGGACTTGTAGAACTCGTCGTAATCCTTCTGCTCAACGTCAGAGCTGCGCTTTTTCCAGATCGGCGTCATGGAGTTGATGGTCTCGAGCTCCTGATAGTCCTCGTACTCGGGCTTGTAGTCGTCGCCGGCGTCCTCGGGCTTGGGCTTCTGGCGGCTCTTGCTCACCATCATCTGAATCGGGTAGCGCACATAGTTGCTGTACTGCTGAATCAGGCTCTTGAGGCCCCACTCGGTCAGGAAGCGATCGTAGGTCTCGGCCTCGCCGTCGGCGTCGAGCTTCTCGTTCTCGCGCAGCGTCAGGATGACATCGGTACCGTGCTCAGCACGCTCGCCATCCTCGATGGTGTAGCCCTCAAGACCGTCGGACTCCCAAACGTGGGCGGTATCCTCGCCATAAGCGCGGCTGACGACCTTCACGTGGCTGGCAACCATAAAGGCGGAGTAGAAACCCACGCCAAACTGACCGATGATGTCGACATCGGAGCCCTGCTGCTCAGCGTTCTCGGTCTTAAACTCCTCGGAGCCAGAATGGGCGATGGTGCCCAGGTTGCGCTCGAGCTCCTCGGCGGTCATGCCGATACCGTTATCCGAAATAGTGATGGTACGGGCATCTTTATCAAAGGAGACACGAATGGCCAGGTCACCCTGGTCGAGCTTGACACTCGGATCCTGAAGGCTCTTAAAGTTGAGCTTGTCGACGGCATCGCTCGCGTTGGAGATAAGCTCGCGCAGGAAGATTTCCTTATTGGTGTAGATGGAGTTGATCATGAGGTCGAGCAGTTTTTTGCTCTCGGTCTTAAATTGACGCATGTGCAGTCCTTTCGCGCTACCCCTGCCCGCAAAAACGGCCCGGTTGCCCGAGCCGCATCGCAGACCTGCTATGTTCAGACTTAGATTTTATAACCTATTAGCGCGCATATATACATACGGAATCGAAAAACTGTATGTTGGAACACCCGTGCGTCGATTGCCGAGGAGTGTCCCCAACTGCCGGCAGAAAAGGAATGTCCCTATCTGTCGCCCATGCGCTTGGCCATCCAGGCATGAGGCTGGCCTTCGTCTTCGTAGTCCACCGGTGCAATCTGCGTGTAGCCGGCCTTGGTGTAGAGCGGCAGCACGTACTCCTGTGCATGCAACTTTATGAGCTTGGCGCCGGCATCGCGCGCAGCAGCTTCGCTGGCTTCGACAATCTTGCTTGCCAGACCGCGACGGCGCATGGCGGACAGCACGGCGACGCGACCCATAATATAGGTCTCCCCCGCTGCGATGCCTTCGTCCATATCGCACGCCGGCGAAACCGGAGCCTCTGCATCTGCCGCGCGCTCCAGTTCCTCGGGAAACACGCGCGAGCAGCCGGTGAGCTCGCCGTCCACGTACAGCGTCACATGGATGCAGTCAGAAGCCTCATCGATCTGGTCGAACTCGATTTCGTAACCCTGTTCGTCCACAAAGACGGCGCGGCGCACCAGCGCTGCATCCTCAAAGCATCCCGCCTTGATTTGAATATCCATGGTCGCCCCTCCGTTCAAAGCAAACGTTAGGGACAGATTTTAGCGAAAATGAGCGCCTCGCACGCTAAACTTGGCCCGCGCCTTTGCTAGGTAATCGTAGTGACGAACATTGTGGGCGTCGCTTGCGATAAAGCTGTACAGGCCCTTGTCAAACAGGCGCTGCGCCGGCTTTTTCTCGCGACCAAAGCGCCCGCCGGCAATAAAATCAGCCGAAGCCTGCAGCTTACAACCCATATCGACCAGACGCTCGGCAATGCCCACGTCCTTTTGAATGGCGCGATAACGCTCGGGATGGGCAATAATCACCTGGTAACCGCGGCACTGCAAGTCGTAAATCGTGTTCTCGTATTCCTCAAAGTCATACGAATCGGCACGTGTCGAGAGCTCAAGCAAAAACTCATTCGATCCATCAAAATGCAGGCGATCGGACCATTCGATGCCCAAATCCATAAGCTTGGCGTAGTTGACCTCAAAGCCCATCTGGAGCTGCATATCGCCCGCATGGGCACACAGCAACCGATAGGCCTCCCACATGTTGGCGTAGTCAAAGTATGGGTCCCGGCAGTGCGGCGTGCACACCATGTGCGTTACGCCGACGGCGCGAGCCGCCTCGAGCATCGCCAAGCTTTGCTCGAGGTTTGCCGCGCCGTCATCGACTCCGGGCAGGATATGGCAATGGATGTCTCGCATATCGCCCTCTTATCTGCGTCGTTGCTTATTTCTTAAAGCGTTTCGCCTTCGCAGGGGCGCCCGTTGCAGCCGCGCCGCCGACAGCGGGATTGACCCCAGCTGCAGCGTCGTTCTGCCCCTTATCCCCGCCATAATACGAGTAATAGTAGTCGTGACTCGAAGTCTCGCAGCAGTTCATGACCGTACCGATCACGTTGACCTCGGCCTTGTTGAGCTGATCGAAGGCAGCGAGGATCTCATTGCGCTTGGCAAAGTCCTGACGGATGACATAGATGGTGCCGTCGGTGATCGCAGCGACTTCGGCAGCGTCGACAAACGTACCCACGGGCGGCGTATCGAAGATAACGTACTGGTACTTTTCCTCCAGCGCGGCGACAAGCTTGGCAAAGCGGCGCGAGGCAATGATGTCTGCCGGATTGGGAATGCGCGGCTCGGCGTCGAGGAAGAAGAGGTTGGGCTGGCCGGTGTCGATAACGGCCTCATCGATCGACATCTGATCGGAAAGCACGGCGTACAGGCCGCCGGCATGACGGACGCCCAGCATGTTGGCAAGTGTGCGGTGGCGCATGTCGCACTCAACGAGGAGAACGCTCTTGCCGCTGGTTGCGATGGCCTTGGCCAGGTTGAGCGCAATGGTGGACTTGCCCTCGTTGGGAATGGAGGAGGTCACCGTAATAGACTTGATGGGCGTATCGACACTCGCAAAGCGAATGTTGGCGAGCAGGGTCTTGGCTGCGTTGTTAAAGGCAAGGGTATCGCCAGTTTTCTTTTTACGGGCCATGGATTACTTACCGCCCTTCACAACGGGGAAGCGGCCGATGACGGGCACGCCGAGCAGCTCGACGGCGTCATCGACAGAACGAACACGCGTGTTGAGCATGTCGAGCAGCACAACAATCGCGACAGCCACAAACAGACCGGCCAGGGCGGCAACTGCAATGTAGAGCTTGCGGTTGGGGCCGCTGGGCTGGGTGGGGACCTTTGCCTTGTCGATGACGTTGACGGCCTGGGCGGCGTCGACGTCCTGGGCGACAGTGGAAACCGAGTTGGCCATGGCGTTGGCGACAGCGGCGGCGCCATCGGGGCTGGCACCGGTCACAGACAGCGAGATAACACGGGTCGTGGTCTCGCTCGTAACGCTTACCTTATAGTCGGCCAGGCTGGAAAGGCCCAGCTCCTTGGCGGCACCGCTCTTGACGCTATCGCTATCGAGCAGCGTGGCGATGTCGTTGGAGAGCATCTGGCTTGCAGACAGATCGTTGTAGTAGCTCGTCTGGCCGCCATCGGTCTTGGCGAGAATGTACATGCTCGTCGTGGCGGTGTAGGTGTTGTCCATCATGGTGAAGGAGACGACGCCCATGGCGATCGCGCAAACCACCGGAAGGGCAATGACCAGCTTGAGGTGCTTTTTAAGCAGCTGGAACAGTTCAAGAAGGGTCATGCAGTTTGCCTTTCATTTCCCTAGTTCGTATCGACAAAACTGCTCGTATAATATCGCATCTTTCTGCCATGTCCGAGCTCTATACATAAGATACAGCGTCCGCGTGTAAGTTGCGCAACAACTCACGCGGCAGCGGAGGCGCATCGTCTAATCCTCGGTTTTGCCATACCGCTACGCGAACGGTCCCTCTTGTTGCACGGGAAACGTTACCGCAATGGTGGTTCCCACGCCCGGCTCACTCGACAGGTCAATCGCGGCGTGATGGTACAGAGCGGCGTGCTTGACGATCGCCAAGCCCAGGCCGGTTCCGCCACGCGCCTTAGAACGACTCTTGTCCACGCGGTAAAAACGCTCGAACACTTTACCCTGCTCCTCGGGCGCAATACCGATACCCGTGTCGGCAACAGACAGGTACGGATGGCCCTCATCGTTGGTTCCACAGCGCAGCGTGACCGTACCGCCAGGTCGGTTGTAGCGAATGGCATTACTTGCCAGGTTATAGATCAGCTCGTCGATCAGACGCGATACGCCTTCGATCACCACGGGCTTCGTCTCGTGCCCAATGGTCACATTCGACTGCCGGGCAACCTGCTCAAGACGCTGTTCCACCGTCAACATGGCGCGAGATAGCTCGATGGGCTCCGTGGACCCAATAGGCACCGCCTCGCCCTCGGATGCTCGCTCCGCCTCATCCAAGTTGGAAAGCGTGAGGATGTCGTTGACGAGCGCTGCCAGGCGTCCCGCCTCGCGGTAGATGCGGCCGCCAAAGTTGCGCAGGTCGTCCTCGCCTTCAACCATGCCGTTTGAAATAAGCTCGGCGTAGCCCGAAATCGCGGTAAGCGGGGTCTTGAGCTCATGAGTGATGTTGGCCGTGAACTCGCGACGCATGCGGTCGTTATCGGCCAGCACAGCCATCTGGCGTTTAAGCTCCTGGCGCTGTGACTCAATGCGCTCGAGCATGGGAACCATCTCGGTGTAGGCATGTTCATAGCTACGGCGCGGGTGGTCCAAATCGACCTCCTGCAGCGGCGCAATGATGGCACGGGATTCGCGGCGCGCAAGGAAAAACGAGAGCACCGCGCCCGCCGCCGCGATAAGCAGCATCGGCGCCACCAGCGAAAGCAAAATCGCCGCGACGCCAGGCTGGGCCTGTGCCAAACGAACAACCTGTCCGTTATCAAGGGCGACGGCGCGATATAGCATAATCTCGTCGAGCGTGGTGCTCGAGCGCTCCGCGGAGCCCGAACCGCTCTCAAGGGCCTCAATGACCTCGGGGCGATCGCCATGGTTGGGCAACGTGGAAGGAGACGCCTCGTTGTCATAGGCGACCGATCCATCCCTGTTGATCAGCGTGATACGAAGGTCCTCGCGATCGAGGCTTCGCAAGAATGCGATGGGTTCCTTCTGCTCGTTTAAGGCGGCGGCGATAAGCTCGGTTTCTTGCGAAAGATTGGCACTCGTGGCATCTGCCAAGGTGTTTTGCACAAAGAACGCCCCCAGCACCGTAAACGCCAAAATGACGGACATAGCGCAGACAAATATCGTCGCAAACACGCGATGCGAGAGCGTGTGTTTTCCCTGAGGGGCAAAGACCACGGATTACTCCTCCGATGCGGCGTCCGCAATGCCGGTATCTTCGACATCGCCACCGGCGGAAGGCTCGGCCAGACGATAACCCACGCCGCGCACCGTCTCGATAGCGCTGGCACGCTCGCCGAGCTTTTGGCGAAGCGTCTGCACGTGAACGTCGACGGTACGCGAGCCACCATCGAAGTCCCAACCCCACACGCTCTGCAGCAGCGACTCGCGAGTAAAGACCACGCCGGGCTTGCGCATAAGATATTCGAGCAAATCGAACTCGCGCAAGGTGAGTTTGAGCGGCTCGCCGGCAACGGTCACCTCGCGATGGCTGGGCGAAAGCACGATATCGCCCACGCTGAGCACATCGCTCGCCTGTTTGACCATACCGCCGCGGCGCAGCAGCGCACGGCAACGGCTGGCAAGCTCCATGAGCGAAAACGGCTTGGTCAGATAATCGTCGGCACCGCCATCGAGCGCCATCACCTTATCGAGCTCGGTGTCCTTGGCAGTGAGCATCATGATGGGCACCGTCGCCGTCAGGCGGTCGGCGCGCAGGCGACGCATAA
>CAMQPJ010000085.1 GCA_947003675.1 uncultured Collinsella sp.
TGCGAGCCTGCTTCATCATCTGCTGCATGTTCATACCGGCCATGATGGCTCCTTTGCGTGCGGCCGCGCAACGAGCTGCAAGGGCAGCCGGGGCGCGGCGGGACTTTCAAACTCAAAAATCGTACCACGGCGCGAGGCCAGCAAGCGGGGCGGTCACGCTACCTCAGTCGATATACATGTCCTGAGTGCAGACCGCACCCAATGATTATGCAAAGTTGCATAATTCGCATCTGCATAAGATTGAAAGCTAAATCTTGTAGAGCCGGAATCCGACATTTAATGCGTACCACTAAATGGCTAAATGCCGAGCCACCACTCGAGGTGGCGCTCATGACGGTGGGGTATAATTTGATTGCCATAGATAGCAATTTGGAGGTACCCCATGAATGCCCCCGACGCGCTCCAAAACATCCGCTCAAAACACCCCGCTGCATATTTTGTTCTCTATCTCTTTGTCGGCTGGGCATTGTTGGTTGCCATCACCCATGCTATATCCTTTGGAGCAGAACTGCTAATAGCCAGCTCGGGCCAGCCCGTCGTCAAATGGGAAGCGACCGATGAGTGCACCGACGGAACCCGAACCGTTTACTACAACAGCCCATCCCTCTACCAAGAGTTCAAGGTCAAGATAAAGAACTCCAAGATTGTCGATGCCGAACTAGGCGTTTTCTCGACAATCGGAGCAACCGTCAGCGCCGAGCAAGTCGAGTACGCGGACAGCCATGCAACGTATCGTATCGACCTCAGCATCCTAGGCCGACCGTCACGTACCTGTCTACTCGAATGCGATATACGCGGCACCACATTACACATGTCCGAAATACAGATGCGCCCGGACAAAGAATTCTCTTCTTGAGCAGTATGCCCGCCCGCGCAGCTACTCCACCGGCTTGAAGATGGTGGCCTGGCCGAAGACGCTGCGGATGAGGGCTTTGGCCTCGTCCTCGGTCTGCGGGATGTTCGGGGCTGCGCCCTGATGGCCGAAGGGGCTGCCCGCGCCTGGGTTGGACTCCCAAGGGGCAGCGGGGGCGTCCTCCTCTTTGGGGGCAGCTGCAGCGGGCTTGGGCGCGGACGCCGCACCCGGCACGTCGAACGGCGGCAGATCGTCCCCGCCGGCATCGGCAGCAAAACCGCCGACCATGGCATCGTCGTAGGGAACCTGCTCGGATTCCCACGGCGCAGACGACGCGGCAGGCTGAGATTTGGGGGCGGCAGAGCGCTCGGACGCACGGGGCGCGGGCTCGGTCGGGAGCTTGCCCGTAGCGGGAGCGCCGGCAGGGTTGTCGGAGCGCAGCCAGGGGGCCTTAGCCAGGTCGGATGACTTGGGCGCAGGCGCGGCAGCGGGCTTGGGCGCGGGAGCCGGAGCGGCCGGTTTGGGCGTGACGGGCTTAGGCGCCGACGGGGTCGGTGCCATCACCGGCGTCGCTTGCTGCTGCGGAGCGCTGGCGCTCGAGGATGCAGGGGCCGCCGAGGACACGGGTTGCGGGTCCGCAGATACCGCAGCCCGTGCAGATGGAGAATGCTCCTCATGTTGAGGAGCCGGCGTGCCACCCCCATCCAGGACATAGTCGACGGTACGACGACCGAAGACCGCACTGACTGTCGGCAGAACCACCGACTGTGTGTCGGCGCGACCGAGCATCTTGATAGCAAAGGTCGAGCCCGCGGGGAACGAAACCGTGAGCTTGGAGCCGTCGTCGGCCGTGGCGCGGGCGTTGAGCAGCAGGCCTGCGTAGGAAGCCTGACGAGCCTTGACGCGCTCGACGACCTCGGCCCATTTGCGCTGGAGCTCGCCGGCGTCCTCGACCGCGGGGGTCTCGGCAGCACCGGCGGCGGCAACCTCAGCGGCGTTGTTGGGCTTGGACACCGGCACGGTCGATGCAGCAGGCACGGGAGCCGGAGCCGCAACGGGCTGAGGTGCAGGCGTTACAGGCTTGGGCGCGGGAGCCGGAGCCGCGGACTTGGGTGCAGGCTGGGCAGCCGGAACAGCAGCGCCGCGGTCCCAAGGCATGCCGCCCTGATGCGCGGACGTAGCAGCGGGAGCGGCAGATGCCACAGGGGCAGCAGCCCGGGCACCCGAGATCAGCGTCGGCTGCTGGACAGCGGGTGCGGATGCAGCAGGCGCACTCGCTTGAGCAGCAGCCACGCTCGCCGGCACGGCGCCGTTGGCAACCATGGCCTCCAGGCGTGCCACGCGCTCGGCCAATGCCTCAATCGTTAAATCAGCCTCGGGACGTGCCAGACGCGTGCAGGCGATCTCGAGCACCAGGCGCACGTCGCTCGCACCCCTCATCTCCAGTGCGGCATCGTCGAGCACTGTCAGCACACGGGCCAGGCGGTCGGCAGGATGCTCGCCAAAGGCAGCGGCCTCGGCAGCAAGCGCCTCGGCCTGCTCGGAGCCGCCCTCAAACAGCTCGGCACGGGCACCGGCAACGCAGGCAACATACACGTCGCGCACATGCGCCACCAAGTCACGCGTCAGCTCAAGCAGGTCATTGCCCTCCTCGACCTGTGCGCGAATGAGCCCATACAGCTCGGCGACATCGCGATCAGCAATGGCGCGCGCAAACTCGCCTAGAATCTGGTCCGAAACTTCGCCCAAAAGCGAACGGGCATCGTCCGCATGCACGGCGCCGTTGCCAAAAACGCTCAGCTGCTCCAGCGTGGAGAGCGCGTCGCGCATGCCGCCCTTGGCATGGCGCGCCACGATAGCCAGCGCCTCGTCGTCGTAATCGAAGCCCTCCTGCTCGCACACGTATGCCAGGCGGCGCTCGATATCCTCGTTGCCGATGCGATGGAAATCGAAGCGCTGGCAGCGTGAGAGGATGGTCTCCAGAATCTTTTGCGGGTCGGTGGTGCACAGCACAAAGATCACGTGCGCCGGCGGCTCCTCGAGCGTCTTGAGCAGCGCGTTAAACGCCGCCGTCGTGAGCATGTGGACCTCGTCGATGATATAGATCTTGTACTTGCCACGCACCGGGGCAAAGTTGACGGAGTTGATGATTTCCTCGCGCACGTTGTCTACGCCGGTACGGCTTGCGGCATCGAGCTCGTAGACATCGGGGTGGTTGCCCTCGGCGATGAGCTCGCATTCCTCACAGGTGCCGTCGGGCATGCAGCCGCTCGCACCCTCGGCGCGCGCCGCCTCGGCATTGCGACAGAGCAGCGCCTTGGCAAGAATACGCGCCATGGTGGTCTTGCCCGTGCCGCGCGGTCCGCAGAACAGGTACGCATGGGACAGGCGCCCCTCGGTGATGGCGTGCTCGAGCGTCGAGACGATATGCTGCTGGCCCACCACGGAGTCGAAGGTGAGCGGGCGATACTTTCGGTACAACGATTCCATGGGTGCTCCCCCGGGTATACTGAGTCTTGTTGCCGCGGCGGCCATGCGGTCGCACGGCATACTGCATCCATAATAACCCGTACGGCGAGCCCGCCGCGATAGGAGTCCAAAGAGCATGGCAGACGCAGAGAGCAACCTCGTTCCCTCCGAAGCAGCCGACCAGGTCGAGGTCGCGCTCGAGGAGCAGGCCGCAGCCGACGACGGCATCCTGTACCTCAACGAGTACCAGTACGAAAACGACCTGGTCACCGACTTCGCCCGCCTGGTCGCCTCGCCCAGGCGTCGCGGCTCGCTGTATGTCGCCGCGGCAATTGCCGCGCTCATCGGCATCGGCATGCTGGTGGCCGGCGGCAACTGGATCAAGTTCGGCGTCGTCTTAATCGTATTCGGCGCCTTTTTGGCCTGGTGGAGCAAAAATCTGCACCATACGCTCGCGCGCGACTTTATCGAAGCCGTCGAGGCAGACGAGTCCATGGGCGGCCGCTACCGCCGCGTCGCCGCCAACGAGGACGGCCTGATGGTCTGGGGCAAGAGCGGCAAGTCGCAGTTCTTCCCGTTTGAGAAGCTCGACCATGTACTCGACGGCGAGCGCATCTTTGTGGCCATGTTCGCCGACCAGGGCGTGACGATCCCTAAGGACACCTTTGTGCGTGGTGATGCCGAGCAGTTTGGCTCCTTCCTCAAGACGCGCATCAACAAAAAGCTGCGCATCGAGACCAAACGCAAAAAGATGAAGGCCGAAAAGGCCGCTGCCAAGGCCAAGCAGGAAAGCGAGCCTAAGAATGCAAAGGCCAAACAGCGCAAGCAGAAGAAGAACAAGAAGAAGCGCTAAGGCCAAGTCAGATAGGCCACCTCGCCCCGCTACCTTCACCATGCACCCGAGCGTGCTACACTAGCAGCATCTATGCCACCGCGAACGGCTCGGCTCCGCGCCCGCCGCTCGCAAACGAACTTTAAACGCACGAGGGTTGGCCATGCCGCTTTTCTCGCAACATACCGCCCGGTTCTCGCCGGACGTTCCCTTGGAGGGCACCAGCTCTCGCGAGCTGCTCAAGCGGTTCCAGCCGCTCGAGACGCTTGCGACCGGCGGTTTTGGCTCCATCGAGATTTGCCGCGACACGCACCTGCGCCGTCGCGTCGCCATTAAGCGCATCCCCCTTATCAACGGCGCCGGCATGCCCGCCAGCGACATCATGGATGTCCTGCGCGAGGCACACACCGCCGCCATGCTTCAACATCCCAATATCGTGCAGGTTATCGACTTTACGCACGATACCGCCTATGCCTACCTCGTCATGGAATATGTCGACGGCATGTCGCTCGCCGACTTTTTGCATCGCGTGGACGGCCATTCGCTCACCTTTGACGAGGCCGCGGCAATTGCCGACGCGCTGGGCCAGGCGCTCACCTTCGCCCATAGCAACGGCGTGCTCCACCTGGATATTAAGCCCGCCAACGTGCTCATCGACCACTCGGGCAACGTAAAGCTCACCGACTTTGGCATGGCGCGACTGTCGTCTGCCGGCGGCTTTGGCGGCTCGCGCGGCGGCACCATCGGCTACATGCCACCCGAGCAGCTCGATATCGAGACCGGCACAGTCGACGAGCGCGCCGATGTCTTTGCCCTCGCCTGCGTGATCTACGAGGGCCTGTGCGGCAGCGCCCCCTTTATGGCCGCCACGCCCGGCGACTCGCTCGGCCGTATCATCGGCGGTGCCACCTACCCCAGCGAGCTCATCCCGCACTTTCCCCCGGGAGCCGAGGCTGCGCTCATGAGCGCCCTCTCCCCCATGCCGCAAGACCGCCCCAACAGCATCGAGGCATTTTGCGACCAGCTGCTCGCCGGCTTGGGCAGCGTGCGCGAGGGCCGTCGCAGCCTGGAGCAGATGGTGGGCGAGCTGTCGGATGACGAGCGCGCGGCAGACGATATCGAATCGTTACCCTATGAGGACGACACCATCGAGGTCGACCCCGCACTCGGCTGGGCCGGCACGCGCTGGAGCCACGCGCGCGATTACACCATGCGCGCCATCTCGGCGCTAACGTGCGGTGCCTTTAGCTTTTTGATCATGCAGACGGCTGGCGTCGCGGCGCTTCCCGGACTTATTGCCGCGGCCATCGCAATTGGGGCGGCCGCCGGCCTGGCCCCGCAAATTGGCTCGGCCATCTCGGCCGTGGGCTTTTTGGTACTTATGGCCAACGCCACTATGCAGACGCAGGGCATCCTGTCGATGCTACCCGTCGCGGTGCTCTTTGCCGCCACCATGTCCGGTTGGTGGATCGCCTGGGGCCGCACCGAGGCCGCCGCGAGTGCCGCGCTCACCTGCGCGGTGGCACTTGGCTGTCTAACGGGCGACGCCCTCCTTGCCGCCGGGGTCGCCGCCGGCATCGCTGCCTTTTGGCTCGACCCGGCAAGCGCCGCGGCCGCCACGGGGATGGGCGCACTTTTTGGCCGCCTGGCTACGGTTGCGCTTTCCGCCGGAGGCGTGCTGGGGCTCGGCAATGTTGCCGCGGCGCTGGGAGACATGCTCTTCTGGGCTGCCGTTGTGCTTGTCGCGGCGACAGCTGCACTGACATCTCTGCTGCTCAACGCCCATGCCAGGCGTGCCGAGCAGGGCTCGAACCTGGCTGCAATCGCTGCCATCGCCGGCTGCGGAATAGGCACCGCGGCGTCGCTCTGTCTTGCACACCATATGGAAATTGCCAGCCTTGCGGCCGCGGTCGTCGTCAAGGCGGCGGTTGCGGGAACCCTATCCTCTATAATCGTTGGGATATGCCTATAT
>CAMQPJ010000086.1 GCA_947003675.1 uncultured Collinsella sp.
GACCTACAGGTGGCTGATGATCAGTTCCATCTTGCCTTCGAGGTCGATGGAGCTGACGGTGTTCGGGGCCAGCAGGTGGCTTCCCTTGTGGACGGGGTCGCCGCAGACGGTGCCTTCGCCGTCGATGACCGACAGACACATGAAGGGCCAGCGCTGGTCGAGGGTCTTGCTGCCGTCGACACGCACGCGATCGACGGTGTAGCAGGAGTTAGACTCGAGCTCGGTCACGCCATCGACCTCGGGTGCGGTTACCGTGCCGTCGGTCGGAGCCTGAGCATCAAAGTCGATGCAATCGAGGCTCTGCTCAATGTGCAGTGGGCGCAGCTTGCCGTCGGTGCCGGGGCGGTCGTAGTCGTACAGACGATACGTCACGTCGCTCGACTGCTGCGTCTCCAAAATGAGCGTGCCGGTCTTGATGGCATGCACGGTACCGGAATCAATCTGGAAAAAGTCGCCCTTGTGGATCGGCAGCACGTTGAGCATGTCGTCCCAACGGCCTTCCTCGATCATCTGTGCGGCCTCGACGCGGTCCTTGGCGCGCTGGCCGACAATGATCGTGGCACCGGGCTCGCAGTCCAGCACATACCAGCACTCGGTTTTGCCCAAGCTGCCGTTCTCGTGCTTGGCGGCGTACTCGTCGTTGGGGTGAATCTGGATCGAAAGGTCGTCCTTGGCGTCCAGAATCTTGATGAGCAGCGGGAACTCCTTGCCTTCACAGTTGCCAAAGAGCTCGCGGTGCTCGGCCCACAGCCACGACAGCGTGTGGCCGGCGTACGGGCCCTCAGCGATCTGGCAGTCGCCGTTGGGGTGGGCCGAGATGGCCCAGCACTCACCGATGGGACCATCGGGAATGTCGTAACCAAATACGGTTTCGAGCTGGCGGCCGCCCCAGATCTTCTCGTGAAAGATCGGCGTCAGCTTAATCAAATCGGACATGTTTATACCCCCATTGTGTTGTGCGGGCGCTGCACAAAACAGCTCAAAGCGAGCGCCCGGATGACTACAAAAACCTATGCCAACGTTACGTTGTGCAACTCAAAGCGGTCGCCAACGTTGCGCGAGACCGAATACTCAAAGGCGGCGCCGCTGTCCAAAAAGCCAATCTGGGTGAGCTCGAGCAGGGGAGAGCCAGGTTTGGTGTCCAGGCGATTGGCTTCTTCCTCGGTTGCTGCCACGGCGCGAATGGTACGGTGGAAGCTCGAAATTTTCAGCCCGCATTGCTCGCGGATGAAATGGTAGACCGATCCGTACAGGTCCTTCTTTTTAAGGCCTGGAATCAGCTCGAGGGGCATGTAGGTGTACTCGATAACGATGGGCTTCCCATCGGCCTGACGCACGCGCACGACGTGATAGGCAAAGTCATCCTCGGCAATTCCCAGCTGGGCTGCGATGTCCGCTGGTGGATTAACAATCGAGAAATCGTAGACCACCGAGGTCACCTTTTCCCCGCGGTGCTCATACGAAAAGCCCTGGGCACGGTCGTTTTTGCCCTGGAAAAACGCCTGGCCGGGAAGTCCCGCCGTGTCCTTAACGTAGGTGCCCGATCCGCGCCGGCTGGTAATAAGACCTTCCTCGGTGATTTGCTCGATAGCTCGTTTGACGGTGATTTTGGAAACGCTATAGAGCTCACAGAACTCAACGACGGTGGGAAGCTTGTCGCCCGGTTTAAGAGCGCCATCCTCGATACTTCGACGAATATCTGCAGCTATCGCCTCGTATTTGGGAATCATGGAACCTCCTTTCCGACATATATGAATACAAAAAGTAAGTATAACCCTCAACAGGGCATTCATATTACTTTTATCTAAGAAGTTCGAGAAAGAAAAAAGAAAAAGACGCTTTACTTTTAAAATTAGAGCGCTATAGTTTAAGCAACGAACGGAATCCTTCCGCACAACAGGATCGACCGTTTGGGGACGGTTTTGTTTTGGCGGGTTGGATATCGGTATGGCCGGTGCGCGCCCGCGCCGGATAACCTGCCAAAGCAAACCCGTCTCCAACCGGAAGCTCTAGAACACGAAAGCGAGGACTTTGATGGCACAGTATCAGCTGCCCAACGACTTCTTCTTTGGCGCTGCTATGTCCGGCCCGCAGACTGAGGGTCAGTGGAACCAGGGCGGCAAGCTCGAGAACCTGTGGGACACCTGGTCCATCCAGGATCTGGGTTCGTTCTACAACCGCGTTGGCTCTTACGCCGGCAATGACTTTATGGCCAAGTACCAGGAAGACCTTCGCATTTTGAAGGACTTGGGTCTGGATACCTATCGCACTTCCATCCAGTGGAGCCGTCTGCTCGATGCCGACGGCAACCTCAACGAGGAAGGTGCCGCGTGGTATCACGAGTTGTTCCGCGCCTCTCGCGAAGCCGGCTTGGAGCCGTTTGTCAACTTGTACCACTTTGACATGCCCACCTACCTCTTTAACCGTGGCGGCTGGGAGAGCCGTGAGGTTGTCGAGGCTTACGCACATTACGCCGACGTCGCCTTCCACGAGTTTGGCCAGGAGATTAAGTACTGGTTCACCTTTAACGAGCCCATCGTCGAGCCCGAGCAGCGCTATCAGGAGGGCGTGTGGTTCCCGCAGCTCCACGACTTCAACCGCGCCCGCACCGTGCAGTATCACATCTCGCTGGCGCACGCGCTGGCCGTGGCCAACTATCGTCGCGCCTATGACGAGGGCGCTATTCGCGCCGATGCCAAGATCGGCATGATCAACTGCTTTACCCCGGTCTACACCAAGGAGAACCCCAGCGAGGCGGACCTCGAGGCCGTGCGCATGACCAGCGGCATCAACAACCGCTGGTGGCTCGACCTCATCACCAAGGGCGAGCTTCCTGCCGACGTGCTCGACAGCCTGGCCGAGGGCGGCGTTAAGCTCCCGTTCCGCGCCGGCGACCAAGAGATCCTTAAGCAGGGTGTTGTCGACTGGCTCGGCTGCAACTACTACCACCCCACGCGTGTTCAGGCGCCGGCGAGCAAGGTCGACCAGTACGGCCTGCCGCACTTTGCCGACGAGTACGTATGGCCCGACGCCGTTATGAACGAGAGCCGCGGCTGGGAGATCTACCCGCAGGGCCTCTACGACTTTGGCATGGACTGCGCTAAGAACTACCCCGATCTTGAGTGGTTCGTTTCCGAGAACGGCATCGGCATCATGGACGAATACAAGAACCGTGACGCCGAAGGAACCATCCAGGATGACTACCGCGTCGACTTTGTACGTCAGCACCTGGAGTGGGTGGCCAAGGCCATCGACGAGGGCGCCAAGTGCCGGGGCTATCACTACTGGGCCGTCATCGATAACTGGTCTTGGGCCAATGCCTTTAAGAATCGTTACGGCTTTGTCGAGGTCGATCTCATGGACGGCTACAAGCGCCGCCTTAAGAAGTCGGCGGCCTGGCTCAAACAGGTCGCCACGACCCACGTGGTTGATTAGCGACCGGGCGAACGCCCAGACCGCGCGCCGCCGCGCGCAACACATGGCACATCTGGTGGCAGAGGGCGACAGACCACCGTGCGCATAGGAAAAGGCCGGATTTGAAAGTTAGGAGCAATCATGGCCAGTGACAACGGAAAGAGCTTCCTCGACAAGTTTGCCGAGGTCTCTGCGAAGGTGGGAAACCAGGTTCACCTGCGTTCCCTGCGTGACGCCTTCGCGACCATCACGCCGCTCTATATCCTTGCGGGTATCGCGGTTCTTATTAACAACGTCGTGTTCCCTCTGTTCCCGCTCGATGCGGCGGGCCTTGCCAACCTTCAGACGTGGGGCTCGGCAATTACGCTGGGCACCCTCAACGTCTCTGCCATTATCTTGGCCGGATTGATTGGCTACAGCCTCGCCAAGAACAAGCGTTTCGATAACCCGCTCGCTTGCGTGGTCGTCGCCATCTCTGCCTTCGTCATCATGATGCCGCAGCAGATCACCGCCTCGCTTGCCGCCACGAGCCCACTGCTCACCGACAAGATCACCTCCGCCGAGGTCACGGGCGCCCTTTCGACTGCTAACACCGGCACCAACGGTCTGTTCTCGGCTATTATCATCGCCCTGCTTTCCGTCTCGCTCTTCATCAAGATTTCTGGCGTCGAGAAGCTCAAGGTTAAGCTGGGCGAGGGCGTGCCTCCCGCGGTCTCCAACTCCTTCAACGTCATGATTCCGATGCTGCTTAACCTCGCGGTCTTCGCTCTTGCCGCAGCCCTGCTCGCCGTGTGCGCCGGCACCGATCTGTGCACCATCATCTCCACGTGCATCTCCAACCCGCTCAAGAGCATCATGAACGCCGGTCCGTGGGCTGTTATCCTCATCTACACCCTTGCTAACCTGCTGTTCTGCGTCGGTATTCACCAGTCCACCATCTCTGGCGCTACCGTCGAGCCGATCCTGACCATGCTCATCGTCGACAACATGGCTACCTTTGCCGCCGGTGGCACCATCCAGCCCGATCACTACATGAACATGCAGATCGTTAACAGCTTCGCCCTCATCGGCGGCTCGGGCTGCACCCTCATGCTCCTGCTCGACACGCTCCTGTTCTCCAAGAACAAGGCTTCCGAGACCGTTTCCAAGATGGCTATCCTGCCTGGTCTGTTCAACATCAACGAGCCGGTTATCTACGGTTACCCCATCGTGTACAACCTGCCGCTCATGATCCCGTTCGTTCTTCTTCCCGATCTGTTCATCGGCATCACCTATGGCCTTACCTGCGCAGGCATCATCAGCCCCTGCATCGCCCAGGTGCCCTGGACCATGCCTCCCGTCATCAATGCCCTGCTCGCTACGGGCTTTGACTGGCGCGCCGGCGTGTGGCAGGCTATCGAGATTGTCATTGGCATGGCCGTCTACCTGCCCTTTATGAAGATTTCCGAGAAGGCAATCGCCAAGCAGGAGGCTTTCGCCGAGTAGAACGCCTAACGTTCGTCCCTTTCACCTTTGCGGGCGCCGGTACGCGGTGCCGGTGCCCGCAGCTCTCTCCCTTGTGTAAAGATGCAGGGGGGTGGGCACAATAGCCGCAAGGAATAAAACCAGTTGTCGTCTGCGCGCCGCGCAGTTATAAGGAGGAAGCCATGAAGAAGATCATGCTCTGCTGCAATGCCGGTATGTCCACGAGCCTGCTGGTCCAGAAGATGCAGGCCGAGGTTGCAAACCGTGGTCTGGATATTGAGGTCGAGGCTCGTCCCATGAACGAGGCCCACGATCACCTGGACGAGTGCGACATGTTGCTGCTTGGTCCGCAGATCGGCTACACCAAGGGCGATTTTGAGAAGGAGGCCGCCGGCCGCTTCCCGGTTGAGGTTATCAACATGGTCGACTACGGCCGCATGAACGCTGCCGGCATCATCGACCACTGCGTCAGCGTGATGGGCTAGGTGCTCTGCATGGAGGATATGAACGAACTGCAGATGACCTGCTTTGAGATCATCAGCTACGTCGGTACCGCCAAGAGCATGTACATCAATGCCGTGCAAAAGGCCAAGGAGGGCGATTTTGACGCCGCCGAGGAGCTTATCAAGCAGGGCGACGAGGCCTATAACGGTGGCCACGATGTTCACATGGGGCTTCTGAAGAAGGAGGCCAACGGCGAGCGTAACGGCGAGGCCCCGTTGATTTTGCTGCATGCCGAGGACCAGATGGCCGGCACCGAGACCATGCGCGTCATGGCGACGGAGCTCATCGAGGTTCACAAGCAGCTGCAGGCACTTCAGGCCTAGTCGGCGTTATCGCCGCGACGGACCGTGCGGTCCAACAGACAACATAGTCCCTTTGACGGGCGCCGGGAGCCTCCGCCTCCCGGCGCCTTTATTTTTGGGGATGGTCTTGCGCGGCCTGTTGGGCAGCCAATTGCGTTACCCCAGATAAAACCTGCCAAAACAAACCTGTCCCTTTTTGGTAGGTTTTTGCCTTGAGAGCGGTACCATACAGGCAATGTTTAAACGAGAAAGGTGGGCTCCCATGGAACCTAAGCAGTACTACATCGGCATCGACGTCGGCGGCACTTCGGTTAAGGAGGGCCTGTTCGACGAGGACGGCAACCTGCTTGCCAAGGCCAGCGTGCCCACGCCTCCTATCGTTGACGCTGCGGGCTTTGCCGCGGTGACCGAGGCTATCGACCAGGTGGTCGCCAAGGC
>CAMQPJ010000087.1 GCA_947003675.1 uncultured Collinsella sp.
TGGGGGGGCCTGCCCCCCCCCCCCCCCCAAACCGCTATTTTTTTTGTGGGGGCCCCCCCCCCCGGCGGCCCCCCCCCGGGGGCGGGGGGGCCAATTTTGCCCCACCGGCCCTATCCCAGCGCTATACCAGCCCCAGTCCAGAGCTATTCCGGTTTGGTTTCTACCGTGGGAGTCTTGCCTGCCGCAACTGGGGTGCGAGCGGTGTCCATAGCCAGGCAGTGTTTGGGGCAGCTTTCGACGCACTCGCCGCACACCACGCAGGCGTACGGGTCAATCGACCAGGTGCCGCCTTTGCGATCGACCGCGAGCGCGCCCGCCGGGCAACGCCGCGCGCACATGCCGCAGCAAATGCACACGTCCATGTCGTTAACGATGTGCCCGCGCAGTCGCTCGGGCGCCGCGAGCTTCTCCTGCGGATAGCACACCGTGACCGGCCGCTTGACCATAGAACCCAAGGCCGTCTTGGCAAATGTCAGCAAACTCATGCCACGCCTACCTTTCCGTGCAGCTAATGCAGGGGTCGATGGTCAGGATAATCATGGGCACGTTGGCAAGGAGCACGCCCTGCAGCGCATGCGTCAGACCCGCCAGGTTCTGCGACGTCGGCGTACGCACGCGAAAACGGTCCAGGTTCTTGGTACCGTTACCGCGCACATAGTAATACGCCTCGCCGCGCGGCTGCTCAATCACAACCTCGCCGCGCGCGCCGTCGGCCGGTGTGAGCTTGGTGCGTCCACCGATGCCGTCGTGCGGAATCTTGCCCACAAGCTCCTTGATGATGTCCATGGCCTGCGTGACCTCGGCACAACGCACCTGGCAGCGGGCATAGCAGTCGCCGTCGGTGGCAACGATGGGCTCAAACGCGGCCAGATCCGCATAGGCACCGTCGCCGAACATGCGCACGTCGTAATCCACGCCCGAGGCGCGCCCAAACGGGCCGACCATCGAAAGCTCCAGCGCGTCCTTCTTGCTGATCACGCCCACGCCATGCAGGCGCTCGCCGCAGCTATTGTCGTCCAAAAACGTATGCACCAGAGCCTCGTAATCGGGGCGCATGGCGTCGAGCGTCTGGACAATACCCGCCAGCTCGGAGTCCTCGATGTCGTGTTTAAGGCCGCCGATCTCGTTAATCGAAAGGATCACGCGGCCGCCGCAGGTGCTCTCGAAGATCTTGAGAATCTGCTCGCGCAGGGTCCACGAACGATAGAACAGCGCCTCGAAGCCAAAGGCATCGGCGAGCAGGCCCAGCCACAGCAGGTGCGAGTGAATGCGCGAAAGTTCATGCAAAATGGTGCGGATATACTGCACGCGGCCGGGCACCTCGATGTCGAGCATGCGCTCGCAGGCGCTGGCATAGCCGTAGCTGTGGCCCACGGCGCAGATGCCGCAGATGCGCTCGGCGATGTAGCTAAACTGGTGCATGTCGCGCTTTTCGGTGAGCTTCTCGAGTCCGCGGTGCACAAAGCCGATCTGCGGAATTGCCTCGAGAACGTGGTCGTCCTCGATCACCAGGTCCAGATGAAGCGGCTCGGGCAGCACCGGGTGCTGCGGGCCAAACGGAATAACGGAGCGATGTGCCATGGACCTTACGCCTCCTTTTTCTGCTTGTCGCGGGCGGCCTTTGCGGCAAGCGCCGCGCGGACCTTGGCCGCTTTCTCGGGATCCATGGCGGCGAGCTTTGCTTCCAGCTCGGCGGCTTTGAGCGCCGCCTTGGCAGCAGCCTCATCGTGCTGAGCATCGGAGCCGGCAGCCGTAGCGGGCTGAGCGACAGCAGCACCTGCAGCGCCCTCCCCTGCAGCGGCCGCGGCAGCAGCGGCCTTCTCGGCCGCGGCCTTGCGCGCCTTGGCCTCGGCGGCGGCACGGACCTTCATGGCCTTCTCGCGCGCGGCCTTCACCTCGGGCGTGATAACGCTCATGGGCTCGGCAGTCGAAACCTGGTAGAAAAAGCCCTTAAAGTCGATCTGCATGTCGGTAATGGCAAGACCAAACAGGTCGTGCGCCTCATTTTCAAACGGGAATACCGCCGGATAGTACGAGCTGACGGACGGAATCTCCTGGTACCGATCAATTCCCTCAACCACCAGGTTCTCAATCGCATAACTGCCGTCCTGGGCGATCTGCTCCTGAGCAGCGCGAACGTTGATAAACGTATAGACCAAGCGATACGTGCCGTCGTCGACGTTGCGCTCGGCGTGCATTTGCACAAAGCGCGCGCCGACGCCCTTGAGCGCCTGGACATGCGACAGGAGCTCGTCGATCCCAACGGTGGTATAGATAGCCTTTTGCATTACTCGGCCTCCTTTGCAGCGACGGGCGCGGCTGGCGTCCCAGCGGGCGTGTCGCCAGCCCCCGTAACTGCCACAAACCCGTCCTCGCCCAGCTCAACGCCACCGTCCCAGGTAGCGGCACCGCCCACGGTGAGCGGGTCGCCGCCGGCGCGCATCACAGCCTCCTTCTGGTCCAGGATGCCGCACGCCTCCACGATGGCATCGATCACGGTCTCGGGGCGAATGGCGCACCCGGGCGCGTACACGTCCACGGGGATTGCGCGGTCCACGCCGCCGATCACGTTGTAGGCATCGCGGAATACACCGCCCGAACACGCGCAGATGCCGCAGGCCACCACGCACTTGGGCTCGAGCATCTGGCTGTAGATCTGGCGCACGACGGGCAGGTTCTGGGCATTGACCGACCCCGTCACCAAAAAGATGTCCGCATGCTTGGGGTTGCCGGTGTTGACCACGCCAAAGCGCTCCGCATCGAACAGCGGCGTGAGCGAGGCCAGCACCTCGATATCGCATCCGTTGCAGCTCGAGCCGTCGTAATGAATAACCCACGGCGAGCGCGACATTTTATGATCCATGGATGCCGCCTCCTAAATAAACACGTCGACGAGGATGGGCATAAGGTTGAGCAGGCCAAACACCAGTGCCACGCCCCATCCGAGCTTAAAGCAGCTGCGCCAGGTGCTGCGTGCGAAGGTGTTATCGATCAGTACCTCGACAAAATACGTCGCGACCATCACGACCAGGGCGACCACCCAGCTCACCGGGTTGTCCCAGACAAAGAACATGCCCACCCACATCAAAAACAGCACGGTCTCGCACCAGTGCATAAGGGTCATCTTTGCCAGCGTGCCGCCGCTCATCTCGGTGGCGACGCCCTGAACGATCTCCTGATGCGCGTGATGCGAGTACGAAAGGTCAAACGGCGACTTGCGCAGCTTGATGGTGAGCACCGCGAGCAGCGCGAGGAAAATGGGCGCGCTGTACACGATGATGGGGGCCGACTGCCCCGTCACGGCGATGGAATCGAAGCTATCGGTGGCAAGGTACAGGCCCACGCTCATCAGCAAAACGGCGGGCTCGTAACTCATGACCTGCAGCAGCTCGCGGTCGGCGCCGACCTGGGCAAACGGGCTTTGCGTCGAGGCGGACGCCAACACCACAAAGATCGCGGCGAGCGTCACCATAAAAGCGCACAGCAGCGTGTTGGAGCCCGACACAAAGATGCCGCCGCCCACCACGGTAAAGATGAGCGCGCACGCCATGTAGGTATCGTCCATGGTGTTTACGCTGGCAGGAGCCTTGCGCAGCAGCTTGGCAACGTCGTAGAAGGGCTGCAGCAAGCGCGGGCCCACGCGGCCCTGCATACGAGCCGAAAGCTTACGGTCAACGCCGTCGATCAGGCCACCCACAAGCGGCGCCAACAGGGCAAACGCCACGGTGCCAATAAAGATGCCCACGACACCCGAACCTTCAAAATACTTACCGCGCAGCACCGAGGGCGCACTCATGGCAAGCCGCTCGGGCCCAATCCACGCGCAACACAGCAGCGCAAACAAGATAATGCTGCAGCACACGACACTACCCGCGGGGCCAATACGCTTCTCGCCAAGGGCGTCCTCCGAGTACCAATTGCGCTTTTCGGCCTTCACCTCGTGGCCCATCGAGCCGCGGAAATGACGGTAGTTGTCGGTTCCCACGCCCGAAAGATATACGTTTACGTGCGGCTTGTTGCTCACGCGGAATGAAGTCAGCAGCACCACGGCGATAAAAGCCACGATAACGACCATCAGATACATGGCATCCTTGCCGATAACGTACGGCACGCGGCCAAACACCATGGCCAAGTAAGGCGACACCAGACCGCTCGAGATAACCGGGAACGCCACGCAGCACAGAATCAGCAGCGCGGCGATGGTGTTGAGGGCCACCCATTCGGTCTTATGGACATTGACCTCAACGTTTTGAGCCGTGGGGTCGACGCCCGAAAGCTTGGCAAGCCACTTGCCCCAGAAGTAAAACGTCGCGGCCGAGCCAAAGGCAAGCACCATGATCATGAGCACGTTGCCGGTCTGGGCAAACGCCACCAGGGCGCCCCACTTGGACACGAGCATGCCAAACGGCGCCACAAACATGCCCATGATGCCCAGCATCATCAGGCGCGTCAGGTGCGGCATGCGGCTGAACATACCGTCCATGTCCTCGATATTGCGGCTGCCGATATGATGCTCGGCGGTGCCCACGCACAGGAACAGCAGCGACTTTGCCACCGTATGGAACAGGATCAGGAAGATGGCGGCCCACACGGCCTCGGGTGCGCCGACACCCAGGCAAGCACTGATGAGGCCCAAGTTGGAAATGGTGGAGTACGCGAGCACGCGCTTGGCGTTGCTCTGCGAGATGGCCATGAGGGCAGCGAGCAAAAACGTGATGGCACCCACACTCGTGACCATAAACCCGGTCACGGGATAGATGGCATAGAGCGGGCTCAGCTTGACCATCAGGAACACGCCGGCCTTGACCATGGTGGACGAGTGCAGCAGGGCGCTCGTGGGCGTGGGGGCGACCATG
The DNA here is from genome assembly GCA_947003675.1 of uncultured Collinsella sp. Lineage (GTDB taxonomy): Bacteria > Actinomycetota > Coriobacteriia > Coriobacteriales > Coriobacteriaceae > Collinsella. The sequence goes on from CAMQPJ010000087.1 coordinate 4,857, forward strand.
GCGCCAAGCAGCCAGGTATGGAACGGCATCTGTGCGGCCTTGGTGAGTGCGGCGAGCGACAGCAGGATGACCGGCATCACCAGCAGCGCGGATTGCGCGGTTCCGGCGCCGGAAAGCTCGAGCATACCCGAGATGGTCAGCGGCATGCCGTTAACGTGCAGGTACATGAGTCCGACCAAAAACGCGATGCCGCCCAGCATGTTGAGGATAATCTGGGTGAAGGCGTTCTTGATGGCCTCGGGCGTGCGCGTGTAGCCAATCATGAGGAACGAGCACACGGTGGTGATTTCCCAGCCGCAGAACAGCCACTCAAGGTTGTCGCTCGTCACGATGACGAACATGGCCGAGAGGAACAGGAACATAAGCGCCAGGAACTGCGGGCGACGGTCGGGCGCGGTCTGCCCGCACAGCGCGGCCTCGTGCTCATCGTGCGCTTGGAAGTCCTTCATGTAGCCCAGGGCATACACGCAGATAAGGCTGCCGACAATGCCGACGGCGAGGACCATGATTACGCTCATGTAGTCTAGGTAGAGCGGCGTTGCGGTGACGGCTTCGGCCGCGGGCAGCGTCATGGTCGCAAAGGCAACCGAACCCACCAGCTGCACCACGCCGAGCACCGTGGTGAGCGCGTTCCTATATTTGTACGCGCTGTACAGGATGACGGCGCACAGGATGACATCGATGACGGAGCTGATGATCGAGAGCACATGCGAGGTGCCGGGGGCAACCTCAAAGCTCTGCGGACCCGTGCCAAAAAACATGACGGCGACTACAACTGTCGCCGCCATAATAATGCCGGAGCCTACAAGCCCTACCGTATCGCGAGCTCGGTCACCGCGCACGAGCAGCATGCCCAGCGCCGGTACCAGCGGAAACAGGGTAAGGAAATACAGTAGCGTCATACCATCACTCCCCCATGCAAAAACGCTGCAATTGTTTAACGTTATAGCTCAATTGAGGAGTAGCGACGGCGGGTTTTCGGCCAACTGGGGAGTTTTAGACGTACGGGGCAAGGGCACGTCTGCTTTGGAGCAGAGGGGCGGCAAGAAAAATGCGCCCCCTGTGGGCGCACCATCTCGTTCGCTATTCCGCCTTTTTTACGCGCGGCTTGCGACCGCGCGGCTTATCGATAAGCGCGTCGGCACCGCCATCGCGATACTGGCGGCACCAAGCCTTGACCGAAGACTCGCTGGGAATCTTGTGCTTGATCATGGCCT
>CAMQPJ010000088.1 GCA_947003675.1 uncultured Collinsella sp.
CAAAAAGCATGACCACCACGACCTCATGCTCGCCGGCATCTCGTCGGCCTTTGGCACCGTATTCGGTTCACCCCTCGCCGGAGCCTTCTTTGGCATGGAGATGTGCTTTATCGGCAAGATCGACTACACCGCGGGCATCTACTGCCTGGTCGCCTCGTTTACCGGCTACTTTACGTCGCTTGCCTTGGGAACCGAGTACGAGGCGAATGTTATCGCCAGCGTTCCCAACATGACACCACGGACGGTCGTCATCGTAGTCATCAGCGCCATCATCTTTGGTCTCACCGCACGTCTCTTTGCCTGGTCGGTTCGAACCGTCAAGAGCCTGTACGGTCGTTTTATCACCAACTATATTGCTCGCGCACTCGTGGGCGCGCTCGTAGTGCTCGCGGCCTACGCGATGCTCGACGCCTGGAAGTATGCCGGCTTTGCCACCTGGCTCTCGGGTGCCGGGTTCGCCGGTAACACGACCCTTGCCGACGCAGCCATCAAGCTCGTGGTGACGGCGCTCACCCTGGGCGCCGGCTTCCAAGGAGGCGAGGTCACGCCCCTGTTTGGTATCGGTGCGGCGCTCGGCGGCTGGATCGGTTGCCTCGTCGGAATCGACCCCAGCTTTCTGGCAGCGCTGGGTATGCTCGGCGTGTTCTGCGCCGGCCTCAACGTGCCCATCACCACCTGCATGATGGCCATCGATCTGTTCCACGGCACGGCCGCCGGATTCTTTGTCATCGTGGCCTTTATCAGCTATCTCGTCGGCGGCCACCGCGGCGTGTACCCCGCCCAGCGCATTATCTCACCCAAGCGTCGTTCGCTTATTGTGGATGAGGGCGGTACGGTAGCGGATGCTATCGAGCGCCACAACGACCTGATAGAGTAGACGTAAGTATTCGCCGTGCAGCCACAATCGGGGGCAATTCGACCTGAGCGCGACCGCACCGTCACGTCATACGCCGGGAGTCGCCCCATGCACGTAACTGATTTTGGTCGCACGCTCATCATCGCCAACCCCGCCGCCCAGTCGGGTGCGGCGCGCGAGGTCGCTGAGCGCCTGCAGCGCTTTTTGGACATGACCGCGCGCATCCCAGTTTGACTTGGTGCTGACCGAACGCGCGGGGCATGCCAAGGAGCTTGCCGCACAGGCCCAGGGCTACCGCACGGTTATCGCACTCGGCGGCGACGGCGTGATCCACGAGGTCGTCAATGGCTTGATGGCGCAAGAAGAGGCGGTTCGACCGGCGCTTGCCGTCCTGCCCGTAGGCTCCGGCAATGATTTTGCCCAAACACTCGGCATCGACGATTTCTCCGGCAAGGATTTTGGCGCGCTGCTCACCTGCGAGCTGCAGCATCAGGACATCGGGCGTATTCGCTCGTGGAGCCCTGCAAGCGGCAGCGGCGAGGCTGCCGCTGAGTACTACGACCAGACGCTTTCGGTCGGCATCGATGCCGCCATCGGCCTTGGCACCACCGAGCTGCGCAAAAAGACGGGCCTCGCCGGCGCTCCGCTCTACACCCTATCGGGACTTGAGCAGTTTGGCCTGCGCTACCGCAACTATCCCATGACGGTCAGCTTTGACGGTGCGCCCGCAGAGCGCGTGCGGGCGATTATTATGGCCATCCAGCTGGGGCCCACGTACGGCTCGGGCTATCGCATCTGCCCCGAAGCCGACCCCTGCGACGGCATGCTCGACGTCTGCTACGCCTGCGGCCCCGTCCCCCGTGCGGTCGCCCTGCCTATGTTTCTTTCGGCCAAGGACGGCCATCATACCAAGCTGCCGCCGGTTCGCATGCGTCGTTGCCGTCATGCCGAGCTCACGTTCGAGGAGCCCGACTACCCCATCCAGGCCGACGGCGAGCCCATCGTCGCCTCGCGCATCGAGGTCGACGTCCTCGGCGGAGCCCTCCACGTCTGGCGCCCCACCCGCTAACCCCACCTAAGTTGCGGTGAAATGGGGACTGTTTATGCAGCTAAAGCCGTAAAACAGTCCCTATTTCACCGCAACTTATGAGGAGGCTATTCGTCGCTGCCTGGCTTACGACGGTTGGCCTTTTTAATCGCGTTGAAGTGCTTGTCGTTGAGCCTGCGCTGGCGCGATCGCTGTGGCACCTTGGTCTTGACGCGACGGCGCGGCGGACGGCCACGACGCTCAAGCTCTGCCCTCAGCTTACGCAAACAGCAGCTACGATTCTGAAACTGGCTGCGGCTCTCGCGCGCCGTCACGGTAATCCCCGAAGGGATATGTTTCATGCGCACCGCCGAGTCCGTCGTGTTCACGCCCTGCCCACCCGGACCCGTCGCGCGAAACACCTGTACCTCGCAATCGCGCGCCAGCTCCTCGACCGACATCTCGGCATAGCGCGCATACTCACGCCATCCCATCTTGTTCTCATCCATATCAGCACCTCCCCTCATACAAAAAATGTGACAAAGGGACAGTCCCTTTGTCACATCGCATACCAATCGCTTGTGTTGCGCGCTTAGGCGAAGGTGATCTCGCCGGTATCGCAGTCCATATCGGCGATGCGGGCTAGGCTCTCAACGCGGAAGCCGCGCTCGCGGAGCTTATCGCCACCGCCCTGGAAGCCCTTCTCCACCGCAATGCCAATGCCGGATACCTCGGCACCTGCGGCCTCGCAGATCTTGATAAGACCCTCGAGCGCGCAGCCGTTGGCCAGGAAGTCGTCGATAATCAGGACCTTGTCGCCCTCGGACAGGAAGCGCTTGCCAACGATGACCGGGTACTCCTTCTGCTTGGTAAAGGAATAGATGGTCGTGGCATACTGCTCGCCGTCGAGGTTGATGGACTGTGCCTTCTTGGCAAAGACCACCGGCACGCCGCCAAAATGCTGGGCTGCAATGCAGGCCATACCAATGCCCGAAGCCTCGATCGTCAGGATCTTGTTGATCTCGACACCCTCGAACAGACGGGCCCACTCGGCACCCATGTGGTCGAACAGCTCAACGTCGCACTGGTGGTTGAGGAAGGCATCAACCTTAAGGACGTTACCGGCCTTTACGATGCCGTCATGGCGAATACGATCCTCAAGCTCCTGCATGGCGCAACCCCTTCTCGCGGCAACGATACCGCGCGATTAATAAACGTTGTTCGATAGTCTACCACGGACCTACCCCCGCCCGCCCCACAAGCCGCATCGCACTATAAAGCTGCAAGACCAGTAGATAGGCCCGATTCGTGGCAGACAGCCTCCCAACACGCTAATGCCGGGTGCGCGTCCTCACCAAACGTACCAATGTGAGCGCAAAGCCCACGGCTGCAACGGCCATCAGCACGTAGAATACCGCGCGGAAGCCAAAGAGGAACACATCCGGACGGCCCACCACATAGCTCGTGACCGTCTTACCCATTGCCGCGCTCGTCTGTCCATACAGGATGCGCGACGCCGCCGTAATACCCAGCGCTATGCCCGCATAGCGCGCCAAGCTGCTCAAGCTGCCCGCAAAGCCAAGCGCCTCACGCGGAGCCGAACCCATATACAGCGAATTATTGGGACTCTGGAAGATCGACGTGCCGCACGACATAAACGCGACGCAGCACACGATCATCAAGATGGAAGAGTGCTCGTCAAGCGTGCTCACCGCAAAGAGACCGCACACGTACACGCCCAGGCCAACGGCCGTGGGCGCTTCACAACCAACACGGTCGGACACCGAGCCCGAAAGCGGGCCCACAAAGGCATTCACGACCGGCATCGCCAAAAACAACAGGCCGGAGATATCGGAGCTAAAGCCGTGGGCATCCTGAAAGTAGAACGGCAGCACAAACTCGGAGGCACCGATACCCACGAACACGATAAGCATGCAAGCCAGGTTAATAGTGAAAGCCGAGCTCGCAAAGCAGCGACGCGCCGCCTCTGTCAACGGCATAGGGCGTTCGCCAGCCTCCGGCTTCACATGCGGCAGCGTATAGAGCCCCACGATAAACGAGATTACGCCAATGGGCAGATTGATAAGGAAGATGCTCTCCCAGGGAAAGCTCGCCACCAGCATGCCGCCGAGCACGGGGCCACACATCATGCCGAGGGCCACAAAGGTCGCCAGAATGCCCATGGCACGGCCGCGCTCACGCGCCGGAAACGACTCGGTGATGATGCCCATATTGTTGGCCATCGCGGCGGCACAGCCAATGCCCTGCACGAAACGCGCCAAGATAAGCACCTCGAGCGAAGCCGAAAGCCCGCAAAGCAACGAGCCACCCGTAAAGACGATTACACCAAGCTGGAACACATTCACCTTGCCGCGCACATCGCCCAAGCGGCCAAACGGCAGCATGGCGACGCACGTCGCGAGCAGATACACCGAGCTCACGAGCTGAATGCGGTCGAGACCCACCCCCAGCTCCTTTTGCATCACTGGGAGCGCCACCGTCACGATGCTCGCATCCAGACACGCCATAAAGGTCATGACGAGCACGGTGAACAGAATCGCCCATTTATTCTTACCGTGGGTATCGCCCTCTAGGGCAATGTGTTCGCGGCGCAGCTGCTCGGCAGTTTTCTCCATGTATATCCTTTCTATCGTGCAACGCAAAAACGGGACCCCAATCGCCTACAAACGGACACGATCGGGGTCCCGCCTACGGAATCGGAACTATGAGGACGTCGTCAGCCGAAAAGCCGTCCCACGCCTCGCACGCACGCTAGCCTAGCACTGCTCGAGCGCCTGCTCAAGGTCGGCAATCAAATCGGCTGTGTCCTCGAGGCCGCACGACAGGCGCACCATGTCGGCGGAGATGCCACAGGCGATGAGTTCCTCATCGTTCATCTGGCGATGCGTGGCGTTAGCAGGATGCAAGCAGCAAGTGCGGGCGTCGGCCACGTGCGTGGCGATCTGGGCGAGCTTGAGGCTCTTCATAAAGGTCTCGGCCGCCGCGCGACCACCGTTAAAGCCAAAGCTCACGACGCCGCAGGTACCGTTGGGCATGTACTTCTGAGCCAGGTCATAGTACTTGTCGCCCTCCAGGCCCGGATAGCTCACGAAGCGCACCTTGGGATGGCTCTGCAGGAACTTGGCAACGGCCAGGCCGTTCTCGCAATGACGCGGCATACGCACGTGCAGGCTCTCGAGCGAGCTGTTCAGGAAAAACGCCGCCTGCGGGTTCTGCATGGGACCGAGGTCGCGCATGAGCTGCGCGGTGGCCTTGGTAATGAAGGCGCCCTCGCGACCGAACTTCTCGGCATACGTCACGCCGTGGTAGCTCTCGTCAGGCGTGGTGAGACCCGGGAACTTGTCCGCATGAGCCATCCAGTCAAACTGGCCGTGGTCGACGATCACGCCGCCCAGGTAGGCAGCATGCCCATCCATGTACTTGGTGGTGGAGTGCGTAACGATGTCGGCGCCCCACTCAAAGGGACGGCACATCACGGGCGTCGGGAAGGTGTTGTCGACCATCAGCGGTACGCCGTGGTCGTGCGCGGCCTTGGCAAAGCGCTCGATATCGAGTACGGCAAGGGCGGGGTTTGCGATCGTCTCGCCAAAGACGAGCTTGGTGTTGGGCTGGAAGGCTGCCTCGAGCTCCTCATCGGTGCAGTCGGGGGCAACGAAGGTGCAGGTCAGCCCCATACGGCCCATGGTGTGGGCGAGCAAGTTGTACGTACCGCCGTAGATGGCAGAGCTTGCGACCACGTGATCGCCGGCACCGGCAACGTTAAAGATCGCGAGGAAGTTCGCAGCCATGCCCGAGCTCGTGAGCATCGCGGCAGTGCCGCCCTCCATCTCGCAGATCTTGGCGGCAACCAAATCGCACGTGGGATTCTGCAGACGGCTGTAGAAATAGCCCGACTCCTCCAGGTCAAACAGCTTGCCCATGTGCTCGGACGTGTCGTACTTCCACGTGGTGGACTGGTAGATGGGCACCTGGCGCGGCTCCGCATCTCCCGGGTGATAGCCGCCCTGAACACATGTCGTACCGATGGTCTGCTCGCTCATATCTAGCTCCCTTGCCTGGGTTACGTTTCATTCGGTTCACGATACAGCTACCCTGCACCCCTCTCAACCCATCCCCAAGGTAGGTTATTGGACAAATTGAT
>CAMQPJ010000089.1 GCA_947003675.1 uncultured Collinsella sp.
CCAGCGCTCATCCGCGGCACCGTCGTCGTAGTCATGGCCATCCTTTGGGCCTTCTCCAAGCTCATGTGGCGCTGGAAGGTCGAGGACGCCGATCTTCTGTTTGAGCGCCAGGAAGGCCGCGGCAGCGTGGTCATCTGCAACCACACCTCGATGGCCGAGCTCTTGGCCGTGGAGACGGCGCTGTTCTTTGGGGGGCGCCGCATTCGTCCCATCTTTAAGTCCGAGTTCGCCAAGAGCAAGATTGTGCGTTGGGCCTTTAGCCGCGTCGGCGGTATCCCCGTCGAGCGCGGTACCGCCGACATGAAGTGCCTGCGCGCCGCCCAGCATGCGCTGCAGCGCGGCGAGGACGTCCTGATCTTCCCCGAGGGCACGCGCATCCGCTCGCGCGAGATCAAGCCCGAGGTCCACGGCGGCTTTGCGCTCATTGCCCAGATGGGCAAGGCGCCCGTCAACCCGCTCGCTATCTGCGGCTGGTCCGATATTACGCCTGCGGGCAAAAAGCTCATGCGCCCTAAAAAGTGCTGGATCCGTGCCGGCAAGGCCATCTCGCTATCCGATGCACCGGCCGAGCTCAAGCGCAAGGAGCGCCTGGCATGGTTTGAGTCCGAGGCCATGAACCGCGTCTACGCTATGCGAGACGAGCTGTGCGCCGAGCATCCGGGCAGGTTCTAGCCATGAGCGAGAACGTTACGAACACTGCCGCGACCGCGTCCGACCAGGCAACAGCGCCTACCATCGAGATCGCAGCACACGCCGGCACTTGCTACGGCGTACAGCGTGCGCTCGATATGGCGCTGGCCGCCGCGCCGCAGGCAGGGGAGTGCACTCAGGTTCATACCTTGGGTCCGCTCATCCATAACCCCATCGTGGTACGCGAGCTCGCTGAGGCAGGCGTTGGCTTGGCCGAAACCCTGGATGACGCCGCAACCGGCACCGTGATCATCCGCGCCCACGGCGTGGTGCCGCAGGTAATCGATGCTGCCCGCAAGCGCGGCCTAAACGTGGTCGACGCCACCTGCCCCTACGTGAAGAAAGTCCATATGGCAGCCGAGCGCCTGGTGCGCGAGGGCTACCGCGTGGTGGTCGTAGGCGAGCCGGGTCACCCCGAGGTCGAGGGCATTCTTGGCCACGCCGGCAAAGATGCACAGGTCGTGAGCTGTGCCGCCGACGCCAATGCCTTGTCGCTCAAGGGCAAGGTAGGCCTCGTCGTGCAGACCACCCAGACCGCGCAGAACCTCGCCGAGGTCGTGGCAGCTATCACCCCGCGCGTGCAGGAGCTGCGTGTGATCAACACCATCTGCGCCGCCACGAGTGAGCGTCAACAGGCAGCAGCCGCACTTGCCAACCGCTGCGACTGCATGGTAGTCGTGGGCGGCAAGAACTCGGGCAACACCCGCCGCCTGGCGCAGATTTGCGCAGACGCCTGCGAGCGCACGTATCACATCGAGGAAACTTCCGAGCTCCAGGCCGCGTGGTTTACCGACGCTCACCACATCGGTATCACCGCCGGAGCCTCCACCCCGCAAGAACACATCGAACGCGCCGTCACGCGCATCAAGGAGCTTTGCTGCTAACCATGGACCAGACCGTACCCGCATACGCCGCCGAGGTGGCCGATTACGGGCGCAGCCGCGACCCCGAGCCGGGTGAGGGCGCGCTCGTTAAGAACGTGCGTCCCGAATCGCCCGCATGGGATGTGGGTATCGAGCCGGGCATGCGCGTGCTCACGGTCAACGGCGAGCAGCTTACCGACATGATCGTGTGGCTCTGGGAGGCAGACGACGACACGGTCGACCTCGAGGTTTTCGACCCGCGCGATGGCACCGTCACCCCCGTGGGGCTCGATCGATTTCCCGGAGAGGATTGGGGTCTGGAGTTCGACGGCCCCATCTTCGACGGCATGCGTACCTGTGTGAACGCCTGCGTGTTCTGCTTTATGACGATGCTCCCCAAGGGCGGCCGCTCCACGCTCTATATTCGCGACGACGACTACCGCCTGAGCTTTTTGCAGGGCAACTTTGTCACGCTTACGAACCTCACCGACGAGGACGTGCAAAACGTCATCCAACGCAACATGAGCCCCATGAACGTGTCGGTCCACGCCGTGAGCCCCGATGTCCGCCGACGCATGATGGGCCGCAACGCCCAGCGCGGCATGGATGTGCTCGAGGCCATCATGGCCGCCGGCATCGAGATTCACGCGCAGATCGTGTTGTGCCCCGGCATGAACGACGGCGAGGAGCTGGAAAAGACCCTGCGCTTTTGCGAGGAGCACGAGCAAATCACAAGCCTGGGCATTGTGCCGCTCGGTTTTACCAAGCATCAGAACCGTTTTAGCTGGTCCTACAGCGACAAGCCCGAGCTAGCGCGCGAGACCATTGCCATGATCCGTCCCTACCAGGATCGTGCCTACGAACGCTTTGGCCGCCACACCTTCCAGATGAGCGATGAGTTCTATCTGGACGCCGGCATCGATCCTCCCGAGGCAGACTTTTACGACGGGTACCCGCAGTACTACGACGGCATTGGCATGATCCGCTCGTATCTGGACGAGACCGACGACGTGCTGGCTACCGACGCCGAGCGTCTGGCCCGCGTCCGCGAGGCCGTCGCCGCCCGCAACCAGCGGCTTCTGTGTCTCTCGGGCGCCAGCGCACGCGACACGGTGGCCCGCTTTGTGGAGTCGCCCCAGGGACTCGCCGGCACTGTCACGGCCATCAAGAACCGCTATTTTGGCGGCAACGTGGACGTGACCGGCCTCATCGTCGCGTGTGACATTCTGGAGCAGCTGCCGCAGGATCTCTCTGGGGTTATGCTCTTTGTGCCTAAGCTCATGTTCAACGCTGACGGCATGACGCTTGACGAGTATCATCGTGACGATTTACTCGCAAGCCTTACCAGTCGCGGCGCTGAGGTTCATGTGGTGTCGACCATGCCGCATGAGCTGCTCGATACCCTGGAGCACATCCTTGGCATTGTGCCTGCCGACTCTACTAATTCCGCTAACCCTACCCATTAAAGGAGAGCAGATGAAACCTATCGTCGCCGTCGTCGGACGCCCCAACGTGGGCAAGTCCACGCTCGTTAACCGCCTGGCCCAGACCTCGGACGCCATCGTCCACGAGTCCCGCGGCGTCACGCGCGACCGCTCGTATCACACGGCCGATTGGAACGGTCGTGAGTTCACCATCGTCGACACGGGCGGTATCGAACCGCTCAAGAGCGATGACGTCTTTGCCACGTCCATCCGCGCCCAGGCCCTCGCCGCCGCCGAGGAAGCCGCCGTCATCCTGTTTGTGGTCGACGGCCGCACCGGCGTTACCGAGGAGGACGAGTCGGTCGCCCGCATGCTCAAGCGCTGCGACAAGCCGGTCTTTCTGCTGGTGAACAAGCTCGACAACCCCGATCGCGAGAACGACAGCATCTGGGAGTTCTATTCGCTCGGTATCGGCGAGCCCACGCCGCTCTCGGCCCTGCACGGCCACGGCACGGGCGACCTGCTCGACGACATCGTGGCCCTGCTTCCCGAGGAAGAGGACGAGGTCGCCGATGAGTTCCCCGACGCGCTGAACGTCGCCATCATCGGCCGCCCCAACGCCGGTAAGTCTTCGCTGTTCAACCGCATCCTGGGCGCCGACCGCTCCATCGTGTCCAACATTGCCGGCACCACGCGCGACGCCATCGACACGGTCGTCGAGCGCAACGGCAGGCACTACCGCATGGTCGACACTGCGGGTATCCGTAAGAAGAGCACCGTGTACGAGAACATCGAGTACTACTCCATGGTCCGCGGCCTGCGCGCCATCGACCGTGCCGACGTGGCGCTGCTCGTCGTCGACGCCTCCGTGGGCGTTACCGAGCAGGACCAGAAGGTCATGGGCTTGGCCATCGAGCGCGGCTGCGCCATCGTGGTGCTGCTCAACAAGTGGGACCTGCTCGACGACGATCGCAAGCGCGAGGCCTGCATGGAGACCATCGACCGCCGTCTGGGCGTTATGGCTCCCTGGGCCCAGTACCTGCGCATTTCGGCCCTGACCGGCCGCAGCGTCGAGAAGATCTGGGCAATGGTAGACGCCGCCGAAAAGACGCGCTCGCAAAAGATCAGCACCTCGCGCCTCAACACGTTCCTCACCGACCTGCGCGAGTTCGGTCATACCGTGGTGGACGGCAAGCGTCGCCTGCGCATGCACTACGTGACCCAGACGGGCGTCAATCCGCCGACGTTTACGTTCTTCGTCAACCACAGCGACCTGGTCAACGACACCTACCAGCGCTACGTGGAGAACCGTATGCGCTCGACCTTCGACTTTGCCGGCACGCCCATTCGACTCTTCTTTAGGAAGAAGGAGCAAAAGGATGCATAATCCGATTCTTCTGACCGCCATCTGCGCCGTGGTCTCGTTCTTTATCGGAGCGATTCCGTTTGGCCTGATCTTGGGCCGCGTGTTCAACCACACGGACATTCGCAAGGCGGGCTCCGGCAACATCGGCACCACCAACGCCCTGCGTGTAGCCGGCCCCAAGGTCGCGGCGCTCACGCTACTGCTCGACTGCCTTAAGGGCGCTATCTGCGTCCTTATCGCCCGTCCGCTCATCGCGAGCGTGGGCTATGGCTTCCCTGTGAGCATCATGGCTCCCGGTGCCGCCGGCGACTGGATGCTCGGCGTCATTTGCCTGGCTGCCGTGTGGGGACATATCTTCTCGCCCTACCTCAACTTCCACGGCGGTAAGGGAATCGCAGTTGGTCTGGGCGTCATCCTCGCCTGGTATTGGCCAATTGGCCTGTCGCTGCTGGGCATGTTTATCGTGGCCGTCGCCATCACCAAGTTTGTGTCGGTGGGCTCGCTTGCCGCGGCCATCGGACTTCCCATCGCCGCTTGTGCGGTCTTTCCGTACAGCAGCCTAGGCCTTAAGTTTTGCATGGCGATGATCGGCATCACCGTGGTGTGGGCCCATCGTGCGAACATCAAAAAGCTCATGACCGGTAAGGAGTCCAAGCTCTCGTTTACCAAGCGCGTCACCGAGCCCGACGATAAGTAGGAGAGAGTCATGAATGTTGCGCTGATTGGCTCCGGCTCCTGGGGAACCGCCGTCGCCGGCCTTGCCGCCGCGCGAGCCGAGCGCGTGATCATGTGGGCCCATAGCGAGCAGACGGCAGTCGGCATCAACAGCGAGCATCGCAACCCGCGCTATCTTGTGGACTACGTGCTGCCGGACAACGTGGCAGCAACAACCGAGCTCGCCCAGGCGCTCGACGGCACCGAGGCCATCATCTTTGCCGTGCCCTCCACGCACCTGCGCGACGTCTGTCACCAGGCGGCGCCGTTCATCGCGGACGAGACGCCGGTTCTGTGCCTCACCAAGGGCATCGAGCCCGAGTCCGGCCTGCTCATGAGTGAGGTCATCGCCAGCGAGATCGGCAACGAAGCGCGCGTGGCGGCGCTCTCGGGCCCCAACCATGCCGAGGAAATCTGCCGCGGCGGGCTTTCGGCTGCCGTCATCGCCAGTGAAGACCAGCAAGTGGGGGAGACCTTTAAGAAGCTTCTGCTGTCCACGGCCTTCCGCATCTACCTGTCGCAGGACATGACCGGCGTCGAGGTATGCGGCGCCATGAAAAACGTCATCGCCATCGTGTGCGGCATTTCCGCCGGCTCGGGCGCGGGCGACAACACGCTTGCCCTCATCATAACGCGCGGCCTGGCCGAGATCAGCCGCCTGGTGCACGCCCGCGGCGGCCAGGCCATGACCTGCATGGGTCTTGCCGGCATGGGTGACCTCATTGCCACCTGCACCTCCGAGCATTCGCGCAACCGCACCTTTGGCTTCGAGTTTGCCCACGGCGTGTCGCTCGACGAGTACCAGGCCCGCACGCATATGGTGGTCGAGGGTGCCGTCGCGGCCCGCAGTGTCAGCGAACTCGCCCGTTCACTGGGCGTAGACATTCCGCTCACCTTTGCCGTGGAGCAAACGCTCT